>JAKSHW010000164.1 GCA_024399195.1 archaeon
CGGATTTGGCAGAAAACATAAATTTCTAGCAGGAATTCGATTATTGTAATTCCAAATGACCAACTCAAGAGTATATAAATTTAAATTTTAAATATATAATTTTTACTGTAAAATACTGGGAAAACATAACAATTCACTGTTCATAATTCTGGGAAAACGGATGAATAAACATCATAAACTACTGGAAAAATGTACATCCCCATATCGGAGTGAGCTGGGACCTGTGAGGGTATTTAAACGTAAACACTTGCGAAAGGCAGACATCCCGCCAACCTGGGTCATGTGTACGAGAACTCCGTATCACAGGCATTGGTATCATCAGGATACGTCCCAAGATACCATACGTTCCCTAAACCTGATGGGACACTACTACGAACTGGATTTTCTGATTTCCAAGGGTCTTAAGACGATACCGAAAGGGGTGAAATCCTCCACTGAAAGATCACACATATCGTTGGATAAGTTCATAGAGAAACACAACAACGGCATCTCCGATGCCTATGTGGTCTGCACCAAAAACCTCCGTGTAGAGGGGAAGATCACCTACCTTCCGATCTACATGGCAGGGTTTATTTGAGAACCGGTGGGAAAGTACCATCTTTCCCACAGGTAATATTAATCGGATTCAAAACTCGGGAACGATATCGAACACGTACACGCTCATGGTGGGCGAATACGTCTTGAGTTCGGAGACTTCCGCTATCCTCATTCCGAATCCCTTTTCGGCCATAGCCTTCTTGAGATCGTCGGGATAATGCTCCATGTCGGCCCTTTCCATGATCTTGTGCATGTGGATGATGCCCGTGGGTTTCACAATACCCAATGCCGAATCCAGGAACTGGTCAGCCATCTGGGGAAGGTTCATGATGACCCTGTCGGCCTTAGGAAGCCCTTTGACCAATTGGGTGGAATCGCCTATCATGCACTCCATGTTCTTGATGTGGTTCAGACGGACGTTCTCCCTCATGTATTTCTCGCACTCGGGGTTCAGATCGATGGAATAGACCATACCGGGAGAGGCGTTCTTACAGATGACAGAACCGAAAGGTGCGACTCCGGCGAACATATCTATGATGACCTCACCGGGTTTCACCATCTTAGCGACCCTCGCACGTTCATTGGAAAGCCTAGGGTTGAAATACACTTTGGAAGGGTCCGTCATCAACCTGGTACCGAACTCCTTGTGGATAACCTCGGAAGTACCGGTACCTGCGATCCTCTCGAGGTCGCGTACCCTGTACTCGCCTTTTACACCGTCATCGAGGAAGACGGCACGGATGTTGGGGGAGACCTTCATCAAAGCCTCCCCTATCCCATGACGGTAGGGAAGAAGCTCGTCCTCGAGCTTGGTTATGGCGATGTCGCCGACGACATCATGCGACATCGGAAGAAGAGCCTTGAGCTCCTCAGGAATGTCCACATGGTCGCGGTAATCCGTGTTCCCATGTTCCTGGGGCCTGAGCTCCGCTTCCATGGCATCGTAGCCCTGATAGGAATCACAGGTCACAGGGATGAGGATGCAGTCCCCGTCGCCGCCGATACGGAAATGGAGGTCGAGGAGACCTTCCTCGGCAAGGGCCCTTCTTACAGGTTCCCCCTCTTTCTTAGGAACACGGATACACTTCGCCATCAGTCATCATCCTGTATGATCTCTCTGGGTGCTCCGGCGAAGTCGACAAGTGCCTCGGCCTCCATGAAATGAAGGTCTCCGGGAAGCACAAGGGACTGCAGAGGTGCACCGAGGTCGAGTTTGAGAAGGTCCTGGGGGTAGCCTGCGAAGATCTTCTCATCGGGACATCCGGCATGGGTGATGACGCAGAGGATGGTCTTGTCGGTGACAAGGCCTTCTCCCCATTTCTCCTCTCCTTTGAGGAGCCACTCGATGGCGTCTTTGGCGGTCATGTACCTGAGCTCGTCCGCCCTGATATCAAGAAGGATAAGGGTGTGGAGACCGCGTTTCTTGTTCTCCATGATGTGGTCGTAGGGGGATTTGGGCTGATAGTTCATCTCCAGGAAGGGGAGGGTGACGGCCCTTCCGAACTTATAGGGCTGGAGACCGAATGCGGTGGGGACCGCGGTGAAGATAGATACTCCGTTGAAGATCCTCACAGGGATGCCTTCGAGGGTCGCCTGGATCCTGAGGTCCACATGGGTGGTGGCGAGCATGGTGTCACCGGCGGTGACGAAAGCCACACGCATGGTCTTCGCATCGTCGATGATGGAATGTCCTTCCTCTACCTCGGAGCGGTATACGACGGTGATGGGTTTCCCGATGACGGCTTCCAGATCGGAGGCCTCGGCACCGTTGAGGTTGGAAGTGTAGAACTCTGCATAGATCTTGTCGCATTCTTTCAGGGCGTTCAGTGCCTTGACGGTCATACCGTCTACACCACTGAGGCCGAGACCGACGAAAATGAGTTCGGATGTCATAATGGACGGTCTATGTAGGTGTCGTTTATAAGATTTGGTCGTCACAGCACCCTATATCAGAATAGCATATAGGAAAAGGACCTGGGAAAGATCCAGGCCCGTATGGTTTTCAATGTTTCAGTATGGAGATCCTTTCCAACCTTTTCAATGCGTCCTCGAGAGTGCTCTCGTTCTTAGCGAAATGAAGACGTATGAGATTGTTCACAGGCTCCTTGAAGAAGCTGGAACCAGGGACGGCACCCACACCTACGGTCTTGGCAAGGTCCTCACAGAACCTCTGGTCGTCATCGTAACCGTACTCGGAAATGTCTAAAAGAACGTAATAAGCACCCTGAGGGACGTTGTGGGCGATACCTGCGGCGTCCAGACCTTCCATGAACAGGTCCCTCTTCGAGGTGTATTTCCTCTGAAGGTCATCGTAATACTCCTGACCGAACTCCAATGCGGGGACAAGGGCCTCCTGCAGGGGGGCAGGAGCACCGACAGTAAGGAAATCATGTACTTTCCTGACCACATCGATAATGTGTGCAGGACCGATCACGTAACCCAACCTCCATCCGGTGATGGAATATGTCTTCGAAAGCGAGGAACAGGATATGGTCCTCTCCCACATACCCGGAAGGGTGGCGAAATAGATGTGTTCATTGGGTCTGTAGAGGATGTGTTCGTAAACCTCGTCGGTTATCACGAAGGTGTCGTATTCCTCTGCAAGTCTGGCGATCTGCATAAGCTCCTGACGGGTGAACACCTTTCCGCAGGGATTGGAGGGATTGCAGAGGATCAACGCCTTGGGGTGCTGTGCGAATGCCGCCTCCAGTTCCTCTATATCATAATTGTAATCGGGTTGACGGAGCTCCACATAGATAGGCTGTGCCCCTGAAAGGATCGTGTCCGCACCGTAGTTCTCGTAGAATGGGGAGAACACGATGACCTTGTCACCGGGGTTCACCACAGACATCATTACGGCCATCATGGCCTCGGTGCTTCCGCAGGTGACGACGATCTCGGAATTCGGATCGATGGTCCTCCCCATGAAACGTGTCTGTTTCCTTGCAAGGGCCTCTCTGAAGTTCTGTGCACCCCATGTGATGGAATACTGATGGGGACCGTTCGAAGACACCTCCTTGAGCCTGTCAAGGATCTCCTGGGGAGGATCGAAATCAGGGAACCCCTGCGAGAGGTTTACCGCCCCGTACTGGTTGGAGATACGGGTCATACGTCTGATGACTGAGTCAGTGAATCCTTTCGTTCTTTCGGACAGACTGGGCATGTGTTTTCCTCGGTTATCCGTGGAAAGCACTCCCATATTATTCCGTTTTGCAGAGAATGCCTTCCAA
>JAKSHW010000165.1 GCA_024399195.1 archaeon
GTTCAGTCGTTTAGAAGTTCCCTGATAGGGATGTACCTTCCACCGAGGTAGTTGGCCATCTTGAGGGCGTAGTTCACCCTTCTGCTGATGCTTCCGTTGTCGATGATCACCCATTGTGTGTTGGGGATCTTGATGGTGGCACAGATCCTTCTGACCTCTCCGATGGGTTCCGAACCCTTGGTGACCGCGGTGTCCGCCTGACCGTCCGTGACCATTATGATATAGCACTTCTCGTCAGGATTCTTGCGGGTGTAGTTCATCATGTACTTGTTGATGGTCAGCATGGCCTGTCCCAGAGGGGTCGCACCTCCGGTCACGGTCTTACCCAAGGCATCGAACACGTTCTCTACGTTCCTGGTGAACGGTACGGCGAGGTTGATGACGTTCTGTCCGAAGGTCAGCAGTCCTACCCTGTCCCTTCTGACGTACCCGTCTTCCAGCATGGCCCTTACGGCCTTGATGGCCTCGTCGAGCATGCCTGTCTGGGAAAGTGAACCGCTGACGTCCACCGCGAACAGGAACGAGCAGGAGCTGGCCTTCGTACGGACGTTCTCTCTGATGTCGGTCCTGTCGATGACTATGGACAGTCCGTTGGGGGTCCTCATGTTCTGATAGGGGGCCGCGGCCCTGATGGTCGCACCGAGCGCGGGGTCGGAGGTCCTTCCTTCGGGGACCCTGAACCCGCTAGCCCTTCCGTTACGGTTTCCGCTCAGTGCGGCCCTGGGGATCTGTCCCACGACCTTGTTCAGATGGATGGCCTCGATACGGTCTATCTCGTCCAGGTTGGTCTGGACTTCGTTGAGAAGCATGGTGGTGACGTCCACATCGATGGCCCCTCCGGGCCCTGCGTCCAACGGCCCGTCGTCGTCTTCCTCCTCGATGACAGGTCCTGCATCGGGGTCGCCGTTCACCAACGGGTCCACTCCTCCGACCTCGACGTACTCGTCCACATCGGGAAGTGCATCGGGGTCTTTCGAAAGCTGGATCGCCTCGCGGATCTCGTCCTTGGTGAGCTCCCTCTCGGTATCGTCCATGAGGAGCTCTCCGCCTTCGTTGTCCGTTTCCTCGAGGGTGGCACGTGCCTCTCCGGTGAGGACGGTCTTGGGACCTCTCCTGTGCTGCAGACAGATGATGGCGGACTCCTTGATGTCGTCCATCTCGATCCTGTCCCTGCCGTTGAGGGCGGCCAACGCCCTGGAGACGCGGGTACAGGCGATGTCACCTCTGTGCCCTATGGCGTTGACCTTGATGCAGATCTGCACGATATCGTAGATGTCCCTGCGGACCACCTTTATCGAACCGATCCTTTCACTGGCGGCCTCGATCCTCCTCCTGACCTCCTCGTCCTGTCCGGAGAACCTCTCTACGAACGCGGCGGGGTCCTTCTTGAACTCCAGGTCCGCCTCGATGACATCGGCCCTGGGTGTGACGTCGTCATGGACGGTCATGGTGACGCAGATATCGAACCTGTCGGCGATGGAGTCGGGGAGGGCCCTCTCCAACGGGTCCATGGTCGCGATGACCTGCGTATCACAGGGGTATTCCGCGGAGATACCCTCCCTCTCGATCTTGACCTTCTTGGTCAGGATGCATTCCGTGATGGTGTTGAGGGTACGGGGGTCCAACAGGTTGATGTTGTCGATGCAGAGGATGTTGTTGTGGGCCCTTCCGAGGATACCTTCCTTGAGCTTGCTCTTTCCGTCCTTGACGGCGGATTCGAAGTCGATCCCTCCGAATATGTCCTCGTCACCGGTACCTGCGGGAAGGTCTACCAGCTTACGGTCCGTGAGGGCCGCAAGGGACCTGATAAGTACGCTCTTCGCAGTACCCGACGGTCCTTTGATAAGGACGCCGTTGATCCCGCGGTCCGCCAGGAGGCACATGAGCGCCGTCTTGGCATGTTCCTCGCCTATGACCGCGGAGAACGGGTATCTCATAGGTCTTCCAGACATTTGTGCACGTCCGAAAGATCGTATTCACCGGTCTTCTCGAAGGGCTTCTTCTTGAGCCTGTGTGCAAGGACGAGGGGTGCGATGGCCTCAAGGTCCTCTTTGGTCACGACGGTGCGGCCTTCGTACGCCGCATTTGCCCTTGCGGACCTGATCATGGTGATGTCCGCACGGTGTCCTTCCATTCCGAAGTACAGGGACAGGCGGGCGGCCATCTCGATGATCTTCCTGTCGGTCTCAATCTCCTTGATAAGGTTCTTGGCCTCTACGATCTTCTTGGCGAGGGCCTCGGACTCTTCCTTGTATTTGTCTATGAACGAGTAGGGGTCGAGATCGAACTCGAGCCTTCTGGAAACGACCTCGGTCCTGACACCCATCTTCTTCTCTCCCTTGACCTCGACGGACATTCCGAACCTGTCGAGGAGCTGGGGCCTGAGGTCACCCTCCTCGGGGTTCATGGAACCGACGAGGACGAACTTGGCAGGGTGGGTGAAGGAGACGCCTTCCCTCTCGATGTAGTTGACACCCATCGCGGCGGAGTCGAGGAGCATGTCGACGATGTAGTCCTCGAGAAGGTTGATCTCGTCGACGTAGAGCAGGTTTCCGTTGGCCTGTGCGAGGATCCCGGGTTCGAACTTCTTCTTACCGGTCTGGAGGACGGCCTCCAGGTCGAGGGTACCTGCGACACGGTCCTCGGTGGCGCTGAGGGGAAGTTCGACGACCTTCATGGGGGACACGGTGGTCTCGGGTTTGGAATCGACGTATTTCTCCGCACAGTAGGGGCAGTACTTCTCAGGCTGCCTGGGGTCGCAGTGGAAAGGACAGTCCTTGATGTGGGTCACGGGGGGAAGGATCTGTTCCAATGCCCTGATGGTGGTGGATTTGGCGGTTCCTTTCTCACCTTTGACGAGGACTCCTCCGATACCGGGGTCGATGACGTTAAGGATCAATGCTTTTTTCATAAGTTCCTGGCCCACGATGGCGGTGAAAGGAAACATCAAGGTGTGTCTGTCAGCCAATATATTCACTTCCGATTGGTTGGATATATGTCCATAACTTTTATAAGGTGTTGGTATCCGAAAAGATACCACTAATTCTGGATTATTGTTCTTACATAGAAATTACATTCAATGGAAAAGGGAAGGTCCCGGTCGCCCGGGACGAAGTGTTTAGTTAAGGGCGGGTTTGATGAGCTCGAGGACACCGAGGATGACGAGCATCACACCGGTGACGACGATGAGGGTGTCTGCGAGGCCGTGGTCCACGAGCATCGCGATACCGAGGATCAGGAGGATCAGGGCTACCACGAGGGACACGAGACGCTGTTTGTCGTTCCTGATGGTGTTTCCTTTACGGATGGCGGTACCGGAAAGATGGAAGAGACCTGCGATGACGAGGGCCGCACCGAGGAGAACCGCACCGTCCACGAAATAGGCCAAAGCGATAATGACCGCTCCGGGGATTAGCATCGTCAGGAATCCGAAGATCCCTGCATCGCTGAAGAAGAACTTCGCTATGCCGAACACGATTACAAGGGCACCGATGATCATGAGTTCGAGGTTGATCTGGTTCTTCCCAAGGGCTATCGCGATGATTCCGGCGATGATGAAACAGAGAGCAGTGAACACTCCGCTGTATTTCGTATCGATCTTTTTGGTATTCATCGACCTTGAAAACAAAACCGATTAGATATATTTAATGAGAAAAACCGAAATAAAAGAAGAAATGAGTGCGGACGCCGGGATTCGAACCCGAGTTCTAACCTTGGCAAGGTTAAGTGATAACCAGCTACACCACGTCCACACGTGATAATC
>JAKSHW010000166.1 GCA_024399195.1 archaeon
TCACAGACCGATCCTTGCACGTACGGTATGGACCCATCGACAGACATTGGACCGTATTGGGGAATCGATAGGAAAAAGAAACCACACGGACCGTATCGGCGATATCCTGTCCGTGTGGTCTGAAATGCATTGTATCAGAGACGGTCGGTAGACCTTAGGGTCTCCATCTGCTCCAGGACCGATTTTCTTATCTCGGTGGGACTGACGGGGTCGCATACACGCTTACCCTTCTTCAGAACGAGCTTCTCGATCATTTCCATGGGTACGGAACAATCGGGACAATCTATCTTATCGTCAGGAATCAAAGATACGCCCATGGTAAAACACCTGGGGCATCTGTAGGTGAACTTCCTTCCCGAGAACTTGCCTCTCTTGGCTATGGGTTTTCCATCCTTCTCCACGATGTCCATGGAGAAGTCCAAGGTGGGGGCGTTTGCGATGGACGTACCTACACCGAAACCTGCTACGGCGGAATCCACGATCGCCTTGACCGATTCCTCGTCGAGACCTCCGGACGCGATGATCCTGACATCCTTGAAACCGTTGATGTCAAGCTCCCAACGGACCTCGTTGATAAGCTCCTTGAAATTGCCTCTTCTGGAGGAAGGGGTGTCCAACCTCACACCTTTCAGGGACTTGATCATCTTGGCGGCGTTCACGGCCGCGAACCTCTCATCCTCGAAGGTGTCTATGAGCATGATACGTCCGACCTTGGGGTCGATGATCTCGTCGAAGGCCTTGAACGCGGCCTCGTTACTGCCCATCATGAGCATGAGTGCATGGGGGACGGTACCTACAGGTTCCCTATCGATCAGGTCCGCACCGAAATTGGAAGAGACGGCGTCACACCCTCCGATGTAGCAGGAACGGTCGATAACACCTGCGATACCGGGATGCATCCTGCGGTTTCCAAAGGCGAAGACGTCCTTGCCTTTGGCCGCACATTTGACCCTTGATGCGGAGGTCGCTATACCGGAAGGCTGACAGATCATCCCCAGCATAGCGGTCTCGTACACCCCGAAGTCGCAGTAGCAACCCTGGATGTTCATAAGGGGGACACGGACGCTCGAGCTGTCCCTGGCCCTGAAAACGGTTCCCTCGGGGACCGCATAGAGATCGATGGGGAGGCCCTCCATGAGCCTTATGACCTCTTCCAGACCGCAGAAGACCGCCCAAGGCCATTTGTTGGGTATGGAACCCGCGGTGACCTCTGCGGTGACCTCGGTCTTGTCCATACCCCTTGCCATGAGAATCTGTTTGGTACGATCGAAGTAGACGTCCATGGTGGTACCCTTGCGGATCTCACCCTCATCTGCAATGAAGAGCCTCTCTGCCATCGGATCATAACCTGAGTGCTTTCTTTCCAGGGAAGACCGCTTTGCTTCCGAGGCGGTCCTCGATGCGGAGGAGACGGTTGTACTTGGCGGTCCTCTCTCCCCTGCAAGGTGCACCGGTCTTGATCTGTCCGGTTCCCCATCCGACACAGAGGTCTGCGATGGTGGTGTCCTCGGACTCTCCGGACCTGTGGGACACGACGACGTTATATCCGTTGGCGGCGGACATCTCCTGTGCATCCTGTGCCTCGGTGACGGTACCGATCTGGTTGACCTTAAGGAGGAGTGCGTTAGCGGCACCTTTCTCGATTCCCTGTGCGAGACGCTTGCTGTTGGTGACGAAAAGGTCGTCTCCGACGATCTGTGCCTTGGAACCTGCCTTCTTGGTGAATGCGGCGGTGGTCTCGAAGTCGTTCTCCTCGAAGGGGTCCTCGATACTGATCAGGGGGAACTCGTCGATGAGGCTGCAGTAGTGGTCGAGAAGCTCTCCACCGGTGAGGGACATTCCGTCGACCTCGTACTTTCCATTCTCGTAGAACTCGGAAGATGCGGCGTCGATACCGAGGTAGATATCCTTTCCAGGGGTGTATCCTGCTGCGGAGATGGCCTCGACGATGGTTCCGAGGGCTTCGGAGACGGTGTTCACAGGGGGTGCGAATCCTCCCTCGTCACCTACGTTGATCGCGGACACTCCGTATTTGTCCTTGAGGATGGACTTGAGGGCGGAGTAGGTCTCGGTCGCCATCCTGAGGCACTCGGAGAAGCTGGGTGCACCTGCGGGGATGATCATACACTCCTGGACCTTGAGGTTACCTCCGGCGTGTTTACCGCCGTTGATGATATTGAACATGGGAACGGGGAGGGTGACATGGTCCTTTCCGATGTACTCGTAGATCTGCTGTCCGTTGACGGCCGCTCCCGCGTTGGCGATCGCGAAGGATACGGCGGTGGTGGCGTTTCCACCGAGGGACTTCTTGTTGTCGGTACCGTCGATCTCGTTCATGAGAAGGTCGATGCCTTTCTGGTCGGTGGGGTCCATACCGGTGATCGCCTTTGCGACGGAGGTGCGGATGTTCTCGACGGCTTTCTGCACACCTTTACCGGTGTACCTGTTTCCGCCGTCGCGGAGCTCGTGTGCCTCCCACATTCCGGTGGATGCTCCGGAAGGTGCGATGGCGGAGAACTCGTGTCCCATAACGGTCACAACGGCCTCTACGGTGGGGTTACCCCTGGAATCCAAAACTTCCCTTGCCCATACTTTCTCAATCTTTGCCATAGTTTCTCAACTCCATTCTACGTTCGATGATGTCCACGATGTTGTCCGTAAGAAGTTCCTTGCTCATCGAGGCAAGGACGGTGAATTTGTTTTCGGATTCGGTCGACAGGATCTCATTCAGGAACATCAACATGCGGCCGAGCGTCTCCTTTTCGACCATAAGGTCGAAATTGTCGATACAAACGACCAGTTCCTTGTTCTTCATGATGTGTTCCTGCACGAACCCGACTGCCGTTCCCAACGGGAAACAATCTCCGTCCAACCTGAAAACATCGGAATCCAGGTCCAGTCCGAGATCCTCCCTCACGATCTTGGGCATAGCGGTTGTAACGACCACAACCTCGTAACCGGCCTGTGCGAACATGGAGGCGGCATGGTGGAAAAGGTCGTTCAGATGCGATGCATAGATGTACGAACTCCCTATGGTCAGCTCCAGTTTCTTGAGCTCGGCCCTGGGATCGATGGCGATGGCACGGGGCTTCTCCATCCTATCCCTTGCGGGAGATTCCGTTATGTCGAAAAGTTCCTGTTTCAGACGTTCCGCATCGAAAGGCATGCTGAGCACTTTCTTCACGAAAACACATTCCTTCGGAACGTCCACTGACTCGCCACCGAGGATGACGACCGGCGGCATGAAGGCGATGGCCCTGCGATGTGCCCTGTCACTGCTGAAATCGGAACGGTTGGGGGTGATACTGTAAAGGTAGTTCATCCCCTTGCCTTCGACATAGGGATCGAAAAAGATCAAATCGTATCTCCTGTCCTTGGTCCAGGAAACAGCCTCATTGACCGTGTATGCGACGTCTATGACATCGTTACCGTGAAGTTCGCGTACAAAAGAATACGTGTCTCTGATGAATGAATCGAGAACCCCTATCAGAGGGCCTCTGTTTTCTATGATGAGCACACGCATAGCGATTCACACCGACGTCATGACGGAAAATAAGGCTCTATGTTCAGGACCCGGGTGACGGGCCCGAACTCCACCGTTTGGTTAAATGATATTGATCAGCGGGGACCGGCTCGACCGGTACACCCGCTTGAACCTGGGCACGCAAAGTGCTCAAGAGCCAGCAGATTTACTGCTTCCTGCTCTCTTTTGCCTTGGGCCTAAGGTTGCTGTATCCGCATTTG
>JAKSHW010000167.1 GCA_024399195.1 archaeon
CATATCAGAGGATTATTCCCCTTCATTCCGTCATCGACATAATCGCAGAACTGCCTTATGCGGGGATAGTTGTCCTTAATCTTACCGAGGATGTCACGTATGTGGACCATGAACTCGGACACCTTCTCGTCCAGAACCACTATGGAAACGTCCTGGGAGTTCTCCGCCGTAGGTGAGGTGTCCGCCACGGACGCGATCCTTCCGAACTCTTCCTTGGAAACGGGTTCGTCCTTGAACCATCTGCAGCTCCTCCTTCTTGCAAAGAACTCGGACAGGGTCTCGGGCCGTATCAGTTTCTCATCGGGATTGTAATCATGGACATCCCCCGGGACGACAAGTCTAATCGCGTCACTGGGACATATGGCGGAACAGTGTCCGCAGTCGAAGCATCCGAACGGACCTTCGTTGTGTTCCACGGCCTTGTTTTCGATAATCCTTATGTTCCCGCGGATACAGTGCGACACGCACAGTCCGCAGCCGATGCACCTGTCTGTATCGATACGGAGATGTCTTTCCATTATCTTCGAATCGTCGTACCGCGTATAGAATTTGTCGGTTTTTCAAAAACCCTTATTATACTCACCCTATACCCTTTGACCATGTCTATTCAGTGTCCACGCGGTACCAGGGATTTCCTCCCTGACGAGCTGGAAAAAAGAAGAGCCTACGAAGGCACCCTCAGGGAGGTCGCACGCAGGTTCGGGTTCAGGGAGATCGAGACCCCCATCTTCGAGGAGGCCGAGCTTTTCATCCTCAGGTCCGGTCCCGGCGTCCTCAAGGAACTGTACGCATTCAAGGACAAAGGTGACAGGGACATCGCCCTCCGTCCCGAGATGACCGCAGCGGTCGTAAGGGCTTTCGTCAACGGAATGAGCAATGACCCCAAGCCTATCAAGGTCTTCTATTTTGGACAGTGCTTCAGGTACGAGAGACCCCAGGCCGGAAGGTACAGGGAGTTCTTCCAGTTCGGAGCGGAGATCATGGGTTCCGCCACCCCCGAGACCGATGCGGAGGCCATCGCCATGGCATCCTCCATGATCAAGGCCCTCGGTCTCAAGAACTACAAGATCAGGATAGGACACATCGGTGTCCTCAGGCAGAGGATCGCCGACATAGGCGTTCCCAAGGAGAGGACCGCGGAGGTCCTCCAGAAGCTCGACAAGAAGCTCTACGACGAGGCGAGACCCATACTCAAGGAGATCGGGGTCAAGGACGAGGATGCGGAGGCGCTCTTCGAGCTTACCGAGACCGTCGGTGGTGTGGAGGTACTTTCCAAGGTCCCTGGAGAGGCCGGAACCTACCTGCAGGAGGTAGTCGACTACCTCGACAGGATGGGTGTCAGGGACCTCGAGATCGACCTCGGTGTCGTCAGGGGGCTCGATTACTACACAGGTATGGTCTTCGAGGCCGAGGCCCCCGTGCTCGGTGCCGAGAAGCAGATCTGCGGAGGAGGTTCCTACACCCTCTCCGAGCTCTTCGGTGGGGACAAGGTGTTCTCCACCGGTTTCGCCATCGGTTTCGACAGGATCCTCCTCGCGATGGAGAAAGAAGGCATAGTCTACGAGAGGAAAGGTATCGACGCATACGTCATCGCCGTCTCCGACGAGACCAGGAAGGATGCCTTCGGTATCGTTGCGAAACTCCGTGAGGCAGGTATCGCGGCCGACATCGACATCATGGGCAGGAAGATCGGAAAGGCGATGAAGTCCGCCAACACCACCTGTTCCAGATACGCCGTCATTGTCGGTGAGGAGCTTTCCAGAGGCTGTGTGACCCTCAAGGACATGCAGAGCGGAGAGCAGTGCGAGGTCCCTGTCGACGAGATCGTCGCCAAGATCAGAAACTGAAAAACCAAGGGGGACCTTCCCCCTATATTACATATTATAATAGGAAAATGAACAGATATCCTACGATAAGGAATCCGGACGAATGGCCTTCCTATGTGGAACCGCATACGGTCACCTTCGTCCGTCATGGAGACAAGAACGGTCCCGGTTTCTCCGCAGATCTGACCGAGAAGGGCCGTCGCGATTCAGTGTGCGTCGGTTCCAAGATAAAACATCCTGTAGACCTTTTCCTTGCAAGTCCGTCTCCGAGGGCCAGGTCGACCGCGGAATGCATACGTGAAGGGAACGGATCGTCCGCACCCATCGTCATCGAAGAGCAGTTGGCGGAACCCGGGTCCGGTTATTACCACGAATACCGCCTTGCCATGAAATCGTTCCTGAAGGCGATAATATCCCACATCGAGGACAATAACGCCGACATCGTGGTCGCGACCACCCATAACTACGTCATCGACTACATCTCCGAACTTCCGGGATGCCGTCAGGGCGTATCTGACCTGTTGTGCGGGATAACCTTGAACATGGAGACCCTGTACCAGATCGAGGAATCGCTCTGAGGTACGGGGTTCATGGTCCGACATCATTATACATCGATTTGGTTTGACAAATTGTAGATTTGTAACAACTTTATTATTCTGAAACCGTCATTAACGCCTGTATGTTATTGCGTCAGATCTATGACCAATGGAACGCGATAAAGCTTATCCTGCGTATCCTTGGCGGACTCATTCTGGGTATAGTCCTGGCCGTCCTCATCCCCGGTCTTCCCTATATCCCCCTTCTCGGTACCCTCTTCGTCGGTGCCCTTAAGGCAATCGCACCTTTCCTCGTCTTCTTCCTTATCCTTGCCGCGTTGTCCAAATCGCGTAGCAGTCTCGGTCCCCAGTTCAAGACCGTCATTTTCCTTTATATCCTCAGTACCGTCATCTCGGCGGTCCTTGCCGTTCTCATCAACTTCGCACACCCCATCACCCTGACCCTCGATATCGAGGCCGCAGCAGGTGAGCCTGCACGCGACCTTGAGGAGCTCATCGGAAACCTCGCGAAGAAACTGATCCAGAACCCCGTATCCGCAATGGTCGAGGGTAACTACCTCGGTGTTCTCTTCTGGGGAATCATCTTCGGACTTCTCCTGAAGAAGTACGGGGAGGACAAGACCATCGATGTCGCCTGCGACATCTCCAGCATCGTGTCCCACGTCATCAGGGTCGTCATCAACTTCGCCCCCATCGGAATCTTCGGTATCGTCTACGACGCCATCTCCGAGAACAGCCTCAGCATCTTCACCGAGTACGGTGCACTGATCGTCATCCTGGTCGTGGCCATGCTTATCGTGATGTTCGTCACCAACCCCATCCTCGTGTTCCTCACCACCCGTAGGAACCCCTACCCCCTCCTGTTCAAGTGTCTGAAGACCAGTGCCCTCACCGCGTTCTTCACCAGGAGTTCCGCCGCGAACATCCCTGTCAACATGCAGCTCGCCGACGATATGAAGCTCGACAAGAACTTCTATTCCGTATCCATCCCTCTCGGAGCCACCATCAACATGAACGGTGCGGCGATCACCATCACCACCATGGCCCTCGTCACCGCCTTCACCGTCGGTGTCGACGTTCCTCTGCCTCTTGCGATACTCCTCTGTATCATCGCTACCGTCGCGGCATGCGGTGCATCCGGAGTCGCAGGCGGATCTCTCCTCCTCATTCCCCTTGCATGTTCCATGTTCGGTATCGGAGACGATATCGCGATGCAGGTGGTCGCCATCGGATTCATCATCGGAGTCATCCAGGATTCCATGGAGACCGCGCTCAACTCCTCTTCCGATATCCTGTTCACCGCAGCCGCCGATATCCACGAGAGGCCTGACGGAGAGTTCAA
>JAKSHW010000168.1 GCA_024399195.1 archaeon
TAAGACAGTCCCTTTGAAACCTCTGAAAACCCCTGAGACCATAAGGGAGGTGTACGGGATCGACGTGACGGTGGAACACAACGCCGACACGGGGCTGATGAACATCGCCTACCATCCCAACTTCAGAAAAGGCCGCAAGGCCTGAACCGTGGACGGGGAGGGGACGACCCTCCCTGCCCATCCATCTGTTTTTCCTGAAACGGGGCCGTATCCCCGACCACGGGGAAAGGTCATGCCGCACGTACCAGCTTCGTCCTCCCTTCGAACACATGTCCTTTCAGATCGTTGACCGATACGGTCTTGGATGAGGAAACGGTCTTGTGGAAGGTCACGGAGAACGCGACCCCGCTGAAGGTCTTCAGGCCGGTACCGAACTCCACGTGGGTCAGGGAGGAGTCTCCGTCGAAGGCATATTTCTGTACGGTCTCCACCGAATCGGAGAACGTCACCGATGACAGCCTTATGCAGTCCTTGAACGCATATGCCGAGACCTGTGTGACACCGTCCCCTACGACGAGGGACCTGACATAGGGTCTGTACAGGCCCCATGAGTATTGGCCCGGGGATGTATGCTCGGCCATCCTCCCTCCGCCCGTAAGGGTGAGGACACCGTCCGATGCATCGAAGGTCCATGTGACGCCGTCGCCCGAGGTGTCCGCATAGACCAGGGACGGCCTGCCGGAAGCACCCTCGAACACTCTTCCGTTGAGGGTGTCGGCGGAAGGTTTCACCTCGGTCCTCCCGTCGGGAAGCAGGAACACCGTGTTCTCGAAGGCCATGTACCCGTAGACGGCCAATCCTTTCCCTATCTCCACATACGAAAGCCCCGTGTCCCCGGAGAAGGAGTACTTCTCCACCCTGAGAACGGTGTCCGACAGGACCACGGACTCCAGGGCCCTGTATCCCTTGAACGCGTATGCACCGACGGATGTGACACCGTCCCCCACTTCGATGGCCTTTACCACGAACCTGTACGGGTACCAGGGGTACTTCCCCACATCAGGCATGTTGTCCATGGAGCCGTGTCCACGGACGGTCAGACGTCCGGAGACGCCGTCGAAGTCCCACAGGATATCCCCCATACGTCCTTCGGCGTGTGTCAGGACGAGCTTTCCGCCGTATCCCGAGAACGTCCTTCCTACCAGGCTCCCCACGGTGACCGGCACCGCGGTACCGTCCGACAAAGAGAACCCGACGTTCTCGAATGCCTGGTACCTCACGGCAGTCAGTCCCGACCCGAACGCGATGTGCGTCAACGACGTGTCGCCGTAGAACGCGTACTTCCCGACGGTCTTCAACGAGTCGGGAAGGTACACCTCGTTCAACGAGCTGAACCTGTAGAAGGACCTCTCGCCGATCTCCGTTATACCTTCGCCTATGTGGACGGAGGATACGTACGCCTTGTACGGGTACCAGAGGAACTTGGTGACCGTGGTATAGCTGAAGGTCGCACCTACGCCCTCTATGACCAGGTCCCCCGTGGAGAAGTCCAAGGTCCATTCGCATCCAAGGCCTGCAGGCCCGGTCATCAGGACCACCGCGTACACGGTGAGGTCACGGACGACCTTGCTGGTGACCGCCCAGGTCCTGGTATGGCCCGCATCGCTGTAGTACGCGTACACGTGCCTGGGTTCGTCGATGGTGGAACCTTCTGGGACCTCCAGACGTTCGACGGCCCCGTCGTTGTACATTATGGTGACTGTGTACGTCTTGGACGGCAGAGGTTGGAAGATCGCGGACAACGTCACGTCCTCCTCGACCACCATCCCTTCGGTGTGACCTTCCCACCCCATGAACACGTAGCCTTCCTTGGACGGTTCCGACGGAGACAGGACGGAACCGCAAGGTACGGTGACGGGGAGGACCGTATCTCCTATGACGTAGGTCACAGTCACGGTGCGGCCCAGACCGGTAGGCGGGATCTCCCTGTACGTGGTGTACGGACAGTCCGCACAATGGTCATAAGGTTCCCACCCCGGTTCGACGGACGTGGGGGCCTTACCGTCCTCATGTACGAGCCTGTGGCCGGTCATGGGGACCGTGAAAGTGTCAAGGACGGTGTCGCAACCCGCACAGCGGATCACGTACACACCTTCCGAAGTGCATGCGGGTTCCTTGATGACGGAACGTTCGAAAAAGACGTGGACATGGTTGCGGACCTCGTACAGGACGCCGTCGGCCCCCATGTACAGATGTCCTGCCATGTCCGCACACCCGACGGGATCACGGTCCGGACCGTAGAAGACCAGTTCCTGGAGAACACCTTCCTCGGCCTCCAGGTCTGCCCCCACCTTGGTCATATCGAAATAGGCCATCGAAATACATCCTTCGAACACATAATGGCCGATGTGTCCGACGGAGGACAGGAAGACGCTCGTGAGGGAGGTGCAGCCGGAGAACGCCTCGTCTTCAAGAATCTCCACCAAAGGCATATATGCCGACGACAGGGAAGTGCAGCCGGAGAACGCACCTTCGTACACATGTGTGACGGAGGACAGGTCCACCGATATGAGCGAGGTACAGCCGGAGAACGAACGGTCGTACAGCTCCCTCGCCGAAGGCATATTCGCTGAGACGAGGGAGGTACAGCCGGAGAACGTGGACGAAGGGACATGGTCCATGGAGGGCAGGGATACGGAGACCAGGGAGGTACAGTCGAGGAACACCTCTCCCCCCATCGATGTGACGCAAGGGAGGGACGCCGAGGCCAACGACGTGCAGCCGGAGAACACCAGATCGCCCATACGGGTCACCGAAAACGGTTCGACCGATACCAGGGAGGTGCAACAGCAGAACGCCTGGTCGTCAAGGTGGACCGCGGACGGGATGTCCGCATACCGCAGGGAGACGCATCCCAGGAATGCGTCGTAACCTACGGACGTCACCGAAGGAAGGGATATGCCGGCAAGGGACGTGCATCCCTCGAACGAACCGTGACCCACGGACACCAGGGTGGAAGGCACCGATACGGAGACAAGGGATCCGCAATAGGGGAAGGCCTGGTCACCTATCGTCGTGACCCCTTCTCCGACCACCACCGTTTTTACAGCATCGGCATAGGATCCCCCATCGGACGCGACCAGCATAGGGACGTCGTTGTAATCGTACATCGGACCTGTGCCCGATACGGTAAGGACGCCGTCGGCATCCAAAGTATAGGACAGACCATCGCCGCAGTCACCGTTGACGACGATGGTCGATGCATCGGACAGGTCGCTGTCGGCGACGGACATCGGGATCAACATACAGACGGATATCAGGACCAGGCCCGAGTACAGAAGAGGCCGTCTCCCCCATTTGTACAGGATATGATTTTGTGTCAAGTGGTATATAATCTGTCGGACGTTATTTATCAACTAGCCTGTGCAGGGCAGGGCCTGGTCGGCCGAAGACACGGATCGATGGTATCACCGCGGACGTCCCTACGTCTAAAACAACGTTTCAGAACAGGTGTCCGAACAGATGGACGAGGCTCCCAGGGATTTGCCTTTTTCAATGTCAAAGTGTAAGCGATTCGGAGACAATCGTCGGGATCTTCCCTTCGAACGCTATGCCGTACAGCAGCACCTTGCCTTTCAGGCCGCGATAGTACTCCTTCTTGTGAATCTGCCTCAAGGCCATTCTGGACACCGACCCCACATTCTCTTTATCGGACGTCTCCTTGACCTCGATTATGACGTGGGGCGTGTTCCCACGGACGCACCTCATCATTATGT
>JAKSHW010000169.1 GCA_024399195.1 archaeon
CAATCGGAAGTAACAGTTTTAGGGATTGTATTGCTGTAAAGGAGATAACATTGCCTAAATCTTTGGAGAGTATAGGCGATTTCGCATTTTTGGACTGTACTTCTTTAAATATTGTGAATAATAGCTCCTCTCTGAAATTAGTAAAAGGATCGTCCTCATATGGTTGTGTTGCACAATATGCCAGCACAATATACAATTACATCGGTGATATCAGGTGGTGCGTCGAAGATGGTATTTTAAGTATTGGGGGCAATGGTTCAATTCCTGGTTACACGGGGTTTTTTTCAATGGATACAAACTATTCTAGCTCTCCTTGGAACTACTTAAGGACAACGATCAGATCCATAGTGATTGAAGAAGGTATTACGGGTATTGGGGCTTATTCGTTTTGGGGTTTTAACTCAATGGATTCTATTTACCTCCCCTCATCCCTGAAAACAATTGGTCAAAATCCGTTTGCCGGTTGTTTATCTTTAAATGATTTTGGGGGATTATATAGTGGAGCTAAAGGATCTGTTTTATTATCATTGAATGGTAGTACGTTAATCTCTTGTATATCAAGTTCAGCAGATACTGCAATATTAGTCCCGTCATCTGTTACATCTATAGGGATGTACGCATTTATGAATAATTCAAACATAACCTCTGTAACATTTTCCGATGCGGTAACTTCCATAGGATCGTACGCGTTCTACGGCTGTACTTCCCTCACCTCAGTGACCATCCCCCAGGGCGTTACCTCCATAGGATCGTCCGCGTTCAATGGATGCACCTCTTTGAATACCGTTTACAACTTATCGTCCCTGATGCTTTCCATAGGGTCTTCGTCGTATGGACATGTGGCGTACTATGCGGATGCGATATACGCGCTCGATCGTGGAAAGACTTGCGGCAGTAATTTGTATTGGATTGTGGGTGGTGGCGTTTTGTATATCTGTGGATATGGGGAGATGGATAACTACACTGCTTCATCCACCGCTCCGTGGCATTCGGTGTGCAGAACCCTGACCGAAGTGCGTTTTGTAGGCTCGGTCACCCATATCGGATCGTATGCGTTCGACGGATGCACCTCGCTCGTCTCATTGGATCTTCCATCGTCCGTCGAGTCCATAGGCGATGCCGCATTCAGGTCCTGTACATCCCTGGAGCTGTTCTCAGGGGACTATGCAGGTATATCGGGGTCCCTGCTGCTTTCATCCGATGGGAAGGAGGTGGTGGCTTTCGCCGCAGGTTCTTCCGATTCGTTCGTGAACATCCCCCGGTCCGTCGAGGGGCTGAGACCGTATGCGTTCTATGGATGTGCATCCGTGACCTCTCTGAGCATACCCATTCATGTCAAGACCATAGGGGAGTCCGCGTTCTACGGCTGCAAGAACCTGAAGACAGTGTACAATCTGTCCTCCCTCGACATAAGGAAAGATTCCTCGCACGGTTATGTGGGGTACTATGCGGACAAGGTCTACGGGCCGTCTTACCTGGGGGAGGTGTCCGTCGGCAAGGACATGTACTACGTCCTCGGGGACAACGGTTCGTATACCGTCGTGTCTGCGTTTCCCGGTTCGGACGAGGTTTCTCTGCCTTCGTCGTTCCTGTTCAAGGGGGTGTCTGTGAAGACCTACTCGGTAGGACAGTATGCCTTCGCAGGGAACACAGACGTCACGTCCGTCTCAATCCCTTCGTCCGTATTGTCCCTCGGCGACCACGCGTTCTACGGCTGCACCGGACTGTCGTCCGTATCCTATGGACGCGGTCTTCTGTCCATAGGGTCGTATACGTTCTACGGCTGCACCGCGATATCGTCTCTGACCCTACCCGCCTCGCTGCTGACCGTGGGGGCCTATGCCTTTTACGGCTGCACATCCGTTTCCGAGGTGTATATCCCGCCATCCGTCACCAACATAGGGGAACACGCCTTCGAGGGTTGTGCGGGTCTGATCGAGATAACGTTCGGCAACAGGACCCAATCGCTTTCCATAGGAGAATCTTCTTTCAAGGGATGCAGCGGTCTGCAGACTGTTTCGTTACCATCCTCCGTAACCCTGGGAGCGAACACCTTCGAAGGATGTTCGGAACTCAATCTGGTAAGCATGGGACCTTCCTCCAAGATGGGCGATTCCGCATTCAAGGGATGTACGCACCTGGAGAAGCTCTCCGTCTATGACGATATGGCCGTGCCTGACCATGTGTTCGAGGGATGCACCTCCCTTGCCGAGGTACGTATCCTTGCCTCGGGCGGAGGAAAAGCACGTGTGGTTTTCGGTATCGATTCGTTCAAGGACGCAGGGGAGAAAGGGCTGACCTTCGTTCTGTACAACGTCGTGTCCATAGACAACTATGTCAAAGGAGCGGAATACGTATGTCTGAACGGGTCCTCGGTGTCCAACGGTACGGGGATCACCACCATAACCCCTGCCGAGCCGGACAAGGTGACCGGAAGGGTAGATGGACTGGTATACCATTTCGACAGGGACTCGCTCATCGCGATCGTAGGTGCTCTGTCTTCCACCGCGGACGAATCCGCGGGATCCACCAACACCAGCGGATGCACTGCGAAGAAAGTGAAGATCCCCGACTACATATGGAAAGACGACGAACTGTACCTCGTAGTCGGTTTCGACAGGTTGGCGTTCTACAAGAACGACACCATCGAGGAGATAGAATTCAACAGGTTCATCGGGGTGGGAGAGGATTCCGGTACTCCCGGCATATGGGACTGTACGTTCCGTGAGACAAAGAGGCTCAATACGTTCAGATTGCCCGACAGCGGCCCCGTGCTCGGGCATTACCAGGTGTACGGCGGGGCCCTCTACGGTATAGACTTCGATTACACCGTGAAGGTGGATGACCTCCCCGACACGAACTATAAAGGCACCCGTCTGATAAAAGCACCGTCCAATGCGGTACGTTTCGAGGTTGAAGGCAGCGCCACGATCATCGAGAGGTATGCTTTCTCGGGCAGCCCCATCGAATCGGTGGTCCTGAACAACGTCCAGGTGATCGGTTCCCACGCGTTCTATAATTGTACCTCCCTCACCTCAGTGACAGGTTCCAAGGTCACCGTTCTGGAGGATTCTGCGTTCGAGAACTGCATCTCCCTTACCGGATTCGGTTTTACCAACGTGCAGTACATCGGAACCGATGCGTTCTACGGTACCGGGCTGAAGACCGTGAAAATGAATCTCTCCGGTATCCAGTATGTGGGTTGCGGAGCGTTTTCCCACTGCCTGGCCCTGGAAAGGTTTGATTACAGCGGTTCCAACGACGGCGAATACCTTGTCGTCGACGGGGTGCTGTTGAAGAAGGACCGCGCCCACGGCACTTATTCTATCTGGCAGTATCCCGCATGCAAATCCGAAAAGAAAGTGGATCTCCGTACCTCCCCTTGGAGCGCATACGATATCACGGAGATCGCCCCGTATTCGTTCTACGGCACCAGGGCCCTTTCCGAGTTCGTCATGTCAGACAATGTGGTGTATGTCGGAAGGGAGGCATTCGCCGAGTGTCCCAGCCTGTGTTCCGTACACATCGGAAAGTCGTACTACGGTTCGAAAGACATGTATACCTACAACATGTTCGGAAACGACAGGGCCCTGACGACCATCGACGTCGATCCTGAAAACCCGTATTTCTGCAACGATTCCAACGGAATCCTGTTCAGCAAGGACCTGTCCGTGCTGTACTGTTACCCCGCCGG
>JAKSHW010000017.1 GCA_024399195.1 archaeon
GAAGAGTATGTGAAGGACGTGTTCACCGAGATCGCCTCCTACTACGACGAGATGAACGACATCATGTCCCTGAAGATGATCCAGGGCTGGCACGAGTATATGATGAAGCTCGCAGGGGACATCGAGGGGAAGAAATGCGCCGACATCGGTACCGGTACCGGCGAGATCGCCTTCCTGGTCGCCAGGAACGCAGGTGCCACCGGACAGGTCACCGGTATCGACATCACCCCCGAGATGCTCAGGTACGCCGAGATGAAGATGAAGGACAAGGACCTTCCCGCCCCCGTGAAGTTCGAGGTGGGGGATGCATTGGACCTCCAATATCCCGACGAGTCATTCTACCTCGTGACCTCCGGATACATGCTCAGGAACGTCTGCGACCTGCAGAAGGCCATAGACGAGTTCTACAGGGTCCTCGAGCACGGTGGAAAGGCTGTCATCGCCGAGATGGCCACTCCTGACAACTCTTTCATCCGCTATTTCTACAATATATACATGAAACACAGGGTGCAGAAGATCGGACGCAAGTACGACAAGGGAGAGAGCATCGACGGACACGGTGCGGCCTACGACTGGTTGGTCAACTCCATCAAGGGATTCCCCCACGGCGAGGTAATGGCCGAGAAGTTCAGGAAGGCCGGTTTCAAGACCGTGAAGGTGCATTCCAAGAACTTCGGTGCCGTCAACATCTACGAGGCATACAAGGAGTAATGTTTCAGAGTGGATCACATGGCTTCCGACCTTGTACTTTTCAACATCAGCCACTACGGCCGTCTGGCACACATGATCGCCTACAGCATGACGCACCATAAGGACGACAGGTGCATCCTGCTCATCGACACCGGTTGGCTGAGCGCCGAGACCGAGGAGTTTGTCAGAAGCCTGGAATCCATCCCCTCCTTCGAGAGGTTCTATCTCTACGACGAAGGTGACATCGAGAGGACCGAGGGTAAGAAGGACATGGATACCGTCACCAGGTATTTCGATACCCTGATGGAGAAGGTCGGCGTGGACATCCACGATTTCAAGAAGGTGTACACAGGTTTCGACACCATCCATGCCTTCGGACTCTACCTTGCCGCAAAACAGGTCAGGTACGCGATCTCCGACGGACCTTTTTCGTCATCGACCGACGATTCGCATGTCTTCGACCGTTCGGAATACCATGCCCTTCTCGGAGAGAAGAAGGCGATGACCTGGAACTCCCCGTTGGTTGAGAAGGTCGTCTACACCATGGGGAACTCGTTCGAAGAGATCAAGCAGAAGATGTTCGAGAACAACCATCCTTCCAAGGGAAGGGAGCCCGCACAGGGCAAGGACATCGAGTTCTTCCCGCTGGAGGCCGCGTTCTCGCTGATGACCCCCGAGGACAAGCAGGCGGTGTTCGATTTCTTCAGGATCCCGGAGTTCGACGGTTCGGAGTGCGTCCTGCTGCTTCTCACGAGTTCGTTCTTCCTGACCGAGAAGTACGTCTCGGCCCATGAGGACACAATGACCTGGGAGGAGATGTACCTCCTGCCCTACAGGTTGCTCCTCGACCGTATACCTATAGGGGACCGCAGGCTCATCATAAAGGCCCACCCCAACACCAGGATAAGTCCCGTCTCCCTGAGCGTCCTTTTCCCCGGAGTGGTGTACATCCCCGGATACGTTCCGTCCGACATCCTCAAGTTCGTCGATATGAACATAGGTCTCGGTATCTCCCCCGGTTCCAATTCGATATCCACCATGTCCATCGAGAGGTCGTACACCCTTCCCAGGCTGTATTTCGGAAATCTCGATATGTTCAGGGAGCTTCCGTTCATGGTGGACCTTTCCAAGAAACTCGGGTTCGACGGGCTTGACCTGAACCCCTGTATGCAGACCGATCTGATCGTAAGTCTGGAGGAGCTTGTAGGAGTACGTCTTTCCGGAACCCTGTCTTCCCTGACGGTCCTTCCGTCTCTCGGGAAGATGAGGAACCTCAAAGGTCCCGCACTCGTCAGGCTCGGGGATCTTTCGGAACTTCCCGATGAGATCCCGGAGGGACAGATATTCGAGATCGGATGGGAGATGTCGGAACACACCGCCGTGTACCTCCCCGGACCCGTATACTATCTCCTGACCGGAGTGGACCGTGACATGGTCGAATACGCGTTCAGGTCATATGGAAGATACACCGCGACCGTCCTCGATGCAAAATGCGTTTCCAGACACCAGGTAGAGTGGACCAAGGTCCGTCCCGTCTCCTCGGACGCCCTTCTCAGGATGTCGCTCGAAGGGAACACCGTCTCCCAGGGAAAACTCGCCGGGGAGCTCTACCGTGGTGAAAACCGTGCAAAGGACGTCGATGCCGCACTGTTCTGGATGGAGAACGCCACGAAGGACGACCGTACCACCAAGATGAGGAAGACCCTGGTCAAGATGCTGTGGTCGGAAGGAAAGGACCTCGAGCTGATGGTCTCCATGCTCAACGTCATACCCGACGAGGATTTCTGCAGTTTCTATCTTGGAAGGGCGTACCGTATGGGTAAAGGTGTGGAGAAGGACCTGGACAAGGCCCTCGTGTGCATGAGGACCGCATATAGGAACCATGTCAAGGGTTCCGCCAAGGAGCTTTTCGAGATCCTGTGGAGGATCGAGACCCCCGAGACAGACAACGAACTGCGCGAGATGGTCGACAACGGTCTCAAATGGGACGAACCCGGCTTCCTCGCACGCAGGGGTAAGATGCGTCTTTACGGAAGGGCTGTGGAGAAGGATCTCGACGGTGCCGTGGAGGACTTCGTCAGGGCCGAATCCCTTGGGAACAACACCTGTCTCAGCGACCATGTGGCCGCACTGATGGCGTTCGGTACCGCCGATCGTGATAAAGAGGCGTTCCGTCTTCTCGATCCCCTTGCGGAAGGGGGAGACGCGGAGGCCATGGCGTTCCTTTCCAAACTGTATTCCGAAGGAAGAGGTGTGGAAAAGGACGAGTCCAAGGCCAAGGAACTTCTGGAGACCGCCGCCAAGAAAGGTGTCAAGTGGGCCAAGAAGGAGATGTCCAAGGCAGTGTGAACCGATGGAAAAGACCAAGGTGGATATCTGGGGATGCTGTGTGTCCCGCGACGTGTTCGGGTTCTTCAAGGACGAAGGTTACGAGGTAGGGGTCTATACCGGAGTATACTCTCCTGTGACCCAGTTCCAGAAAATGTATCCCCGTGTGCGTCCAGATATCGTTTTGGACGAATTCCCGGACGCAGACCATAAGTTCCTGAAAAAGGTCGTGATGCGTAACTTCAACAAGCATGTGGACAGGGAACTGGAGGAAAGCGGTTCCGAATGGCTTATCGTGGACATGAAGTCCACCACCTATGATTTCTACGAGGTCTGTTTCGAGAACGGCGACGTCGAACTGACCATGTTCAACAACCAGCAGGCCGTCACCTGTCTTTCACAGGCTTTGGGTTCCAGAGGGGATGTATACACTCTGAAGAAGATCCAGGACGATGCGGTCCTGGACCCTGTCGCGTGTATGGACCGGTTCGCCGAATTCGCCAAAAAGAGGTACGGGAACCGTATAATCCTCGTCGAGGTCCGGGAAAGTCTCGAACATCTCGACCATAACGGAAAGGTCCGTATGTGGGATGTCGAATCACGTAAGAAGATCGGCATCGAATATGCGATGGGGATCCGTTTCATCGAAAAGACCGGTTGCTATTATGTAAAATGTCCCTTGAACATCCTGGGTGATGACCTCCATCCCTGGGGGATATTGAAGGTCCATTATGTACAGGAGTTCTACGAATACGTGAAGTCGGTGATAGACTACATTGTAAACACCGAGAACCCCGATCCGAGGACGATCGACCTGATGTACATGAAAGCCTGCATGGAGATGAACTCGCTCCGTTCGGAGGAGATAAGTCTCAACCGCAGACCTGACAAACGTATCAACACGTTCCTGAAAAGAGGAAAGGTGGACGAGGCTGTGGAGTTTATGGATTCCCTCAGGGCTTCCGGCAACAGTGCGGGAAGCATCGCCAAGGCACGTCTGTATCTGGAAGGGAAACACGTTCCCAAAGATATCGGGAAGGCCTTGGAATACTATGGGGAGATCGAAGACGATACGTCCGTGGCGGTAAGGGCGTTGCATTTCGATATCCTGTGGGCGATGGAGACCGTCGAATCGGATGCGAAGGCGGTCGACGAGGTGTTCAATTCATCCGAGCCCGAGATGGTCGCACGTCTGGGAAGACTGTATCAGGAAGGAAGGGGTCTTCCGAAAGACCTGGATCTTGCACGGTCGTGTTTCGAATCAGCCAAAGAGGACGGTGTGGAGTGGGTTTCTCAGCATCTCATCAAGGTGCTTCTCGATATCGATACCTCTGATGCGGTCCAAAGTGCCATAGACTGTCTGAAAGAACTTGTCGAAGAAGGTGACAAAAAGTCCATGGTGACCTTGGCCAAACTCTACAGCGAGGGAAAACAGATCGGAAAGAGCATTCCCTTGGCCCTCGAACTCTGCAGATGTGCTTTGAAGGACAATAAGAAACCGTCCACCACGTTGGATAAGATGTACGTGGGTATGTTGACGAAGCTTGACACTCCCGATGCCGACAAAGAACTTTTCGGATATTTCGAATCCGTCATAGGTTTCAGGAACGAACATACTCTCCGTCTTTCCAGGATGTACAAGGATGGAAAGGGTGTGGATAGGAACCTGGAAAAGGCTTTGGTCTATTCACGTAAGGCGGTCGATCTGGGGATCCCCGGGTCCAAGATGGAACTCGCCAAACAGCTTTTGAAGACCGACGACGAGAATCGTCACAGGGAGGCCGTCACTCTCCTTATCGAATTGGACCGGATGGGGGTTGTGGATGCCACCGACCGTCTTGCAAGGTCGTATTTCGATGGAAAGGGTGTAGGGATGGATCGTGAGAAGGCCGAAAGACTTTTCATGGTCGCAAGGGAAAGAGGTCTTCCTGAGGCTGGAAAGAACAAATTAGGATATTGATACGTCCACCCTCCTTTGTTTCTGATACAACTGATATTATATTGGCAGAGTATACCTGGACTCAGAGGGATTCCGTGATAACAGGATACACCGCAGGCGTCTACGATCTGTTCCATATCGGACATGTCAATCTTTTCAAGAGCGCCAAGGGTATGTGCGACAGACTCGTTGTAGGTGTGACCACCGATGAGCTGGTATCGTACAAGAACAAACAGGCCGCAGTCCCATATGAGGAACGTAAGGCGATCGTGGAATCCATAAGGTATGTGGACCAGGTGGTCCCCCAGGACAACATGGACAAGCTTTCCGCATGCAAGAAGGTCGGGGCTACGGTAATGTTCGTCGGTGACGATTGGTACGGTACCGAGAAGTGGGAAGCCTATGAGAAGGAGTTCGCAGAGAACGGGATAAGGATAATCTATTTCCCATACACCAAAAGGGTATCGTCGACGGTTATCGCCGAAAAACTGGGGATATCCAGGGACATTTCTGCAGATAAGTGACATTTGTCGCTTTCTCAACTCACCCTTAATATAATCGGTTTCCGTTCCTGTCCGTATGTGGCATAGCCCTCTGATGCAGAAGGCATATGCGAGAAATCGGTGAACATCATGATAATCGGATATACCGCCGGGGTCTACGACCTTTTCCATATTGGTCATCTCAACCTTCTGAAGAACGCCAAGGGTATGTGTGACAAGCTCGTCGTGGGGGTCACTGTGGACGACCTCGTGACATATAAGGGAAAACGTGCCCTCATTCCCTTCGAGGACCGTATCGAGATCGTACGTTCCATCAAATACGTGGATGCCGCCGTTCCCCAGTACGATATGGACAAGCTCACCGCATGCAAGAAGCTCGGTGCGACCGTCCTCTTCGTTGGTGACGACTGGTACGGAAGCGAGAAATGGGCCGATTACGAGAAGGAGTTCGCCGCCAACGGTATCAAGATCGTGTATTTCCCCTACACCAAAGGGGTTTCATCCACTATAATCTCCAAGACCCTGGGTGTCGTGAGGGACTGTGATGCAAACCAATAAACGCTTCTGCATGAGCTCGTACCTCATGTTCAGAGGCATCCCTGTGGACGGGGTCGGTTTCAAGGACGGTCTTGTCCCCAACCTTCCCGACATGGGTTACGACCGTGCCTCGGTCTGTGATTCCCAGGATCTGGAAAAAGCCCTCAGGGAATGTGTGGAGAAGGCTACCGAGGACGGTGATGCCGCCCTCGCTCTTTCCGGCGGTATCGATTCCGCGATCCTCGCCAAGTTCATGCCCGAAGGTTCCACTGCATACACGTTCAGGTGCATCGTGCCCGGTGTACAGGTCACCGACGAGACCCCTGTCGCGGCGAAGATCGCCGCCAAGTGCAAGCTCAAGCACAAGATCGTGGACATCAGGTGGGAGGACGTCGTATCTTCCCTTCCTGCCATATTCGATAAGAAGAACGCCCCCGTCCATTCGATCGAGGCCCAGATCTACAAGGCCGGAATGCAGGCAAAGGCAGACGGACATGACAAATTCGTGTTCGGAGAGAACGCCGATATCATCTACGGAGGTATGGACGGTCTTCTCAAGAAAGACTGGTATTTCGGAGAATACGTGGAGAGATATACGCAGCTCATGCCCTACCGTGCCCTCCGTGATCCCGAGCTCAACCTGGAACCCTACTTCAGACACGAGAAGGATGGACATGTCGACTCCTATGCGTTCATGAACGACGTGTTCAGGCGCGAGTCCCTCGGAAGCTATGTGAACGCATGCGGTGCGGTAGGTATCGACTTCGTCGGACCCTTCTCCAAGACCCGTCTCGACGTCCCTCTCGACCTTGGAAAGATCAGGTCCGGTAATACCAAGTACCTCGTGAGGGAAGTGTTCGCAAGGCTGTTCCCAGATTTCGAGATCCCTGCCAAGATCCCTATGCCCCGTCCCACCGCCGAATGGCTCAAGGACTGGTCCGGACCTGTCAGACCCGAGTTCATCCCCCACTGTACCGACAACATGAGCGGTGACCAGAAGTGGCTCGTGTTCTGTCTCGAGAAATTCCTTAACCACATTGAATGAACAGTACACATCCGGTTCGTACGAATCATATGGGCCGGAGGTGTATTCTTCACCTTTCGATAATCTGTTGATTTTAGACGGTAATCCGTTTATCGGAAAGAGGTTTGAGCCGATGTCTATCGGTTTAGGCGGTGTGCATCTTCACCATGACCATGCGGCCTATGGGTTGGGCGATGAGCATTTCCACCCAGAACGCTATGCAGAAATTACGGGGCCATATATTGATCCAATTGCCTACGATACGACCTAGGTCTATCGAACCGTTACCGAATACTGTATCTGCGATCTGTCCTGCCAAAGGTCCGAGAACAGACATGGATGCCGACATCATAAGGACGAATGCGATCAGATTGTAACAGATCATCGAATTGACGCTGTCGCCCGGTCTGTAGAAACGTCCTACGATCCTTCTTGCGATACCTTCGACGATGAAGTTCGAGAGTACGAACGCAAATGCGAATACGATAAGGTAACTGGTCAGAAATGCTCTGAGGAACTCACTGCTACCCACTGCGAGGTAGATGTTTATTCCGCCGATTATGGCACAGGAGATGGCTGCAACCACCGTTCCGAATATAATGCCCTCCTTAGGGCAACGAGGTAATCTGGGATCATCCATAGTATCACACCTTTGGATGTTCCTGTTGCCCTCCTTACGGATTTGATTCTACGGTGCTCCAAGGTAAAAAGTTGAAAGTGGGGTCGTATTTAAAATAACCTTTACCAATCCAAAAGCAATGCCCAATCTGCGACATTTTTCCCAAATTAGATTGGTTTTTAGGATAAACTGCCGATCCCATCTTCAACTCAATCAAAATAGCTTCTGTCAATATGATGTAAAAATTAATTTTACGGCTAAAGTATTGTTTTCGTAGTATATCTATCTAATCCAACTTAGTACAATCGATTTTTCAATGGACATGGTTTCGCACAAATCAAAATCCATTTCTTAATTGATTTTACATAGCGTAATCGAGTTGCAAACTAAACTTATTTAAACAATTAGGGTTAATAGAATGAACGGTAGTTTTATTGTATTCCAACGAAAACCAGATGTCTATAAAAACAAACGATCGGGCCGAACCTAACCGTTCTAACTCCGGAGAGCCCCATAGACGTTCCCGTTGTATCTCAGACGTCAGTTTCGAGGAATTCTTCAAAAACAGACCTACTTACATCAACCGTAGGGGATTCATATCCAAGAGGCCCTATTTCGCATTTCGCGATAGAAGGATCGTCCTGGGGATACCCGAATACGGATGCAGCCCTAGTGACCTCTGTTCCCTGATCATAGTGCAGAACGGCAGGTCTTTCGATGTAGGGTTCCTGGACAGTGTCACGGAAGACGGTTCCTGTCATACCATCCCGTTGGAGATCGACATCGGCAAGTACGGTATAGATCCGTTGGGTGGTTTCGACATAATGCTCGATGAGTACCGTGTGTTCATCATAAGACCGTTCGTCTTCCTCATGTTCAACCTTTCCGGGGAATGGATAAAGCATTCCGAAGAGAAGACCACCGTGGTCTATCGTGAAGGGATGGTCCTCAAAGGAAAGGATTTCAAGTCGATCTCGACCGAATCCGTGGGCGGGTTCGTCTACGAGACCGTCAGTTCCGAACCTGGAAGCAGTCTAGGTGCCTTTCCGGACAAAACCGTCAAAAGGGAACGTATCGACAAGACCGTCGAAAAGATCCCTCAGAAGACCGTTGTCAAAAAAGAGTTCAAAGGCGACATCTCGAGCATGGATTTCCAGGATTTCTTCAGGCCGACCGATGGGGAGACCCCTTCCGAGAACTCGATATGGGAAGGAAAGCTCAGAGGGGTGAAAGTGTTCATCCCCAAGACCGACCCCGATTATTCGTTCACCAACGGCGTCAACACGATATCCGTGTTCTCGAAACCCCCGTCCGTGGATTTCACCATTTTCGCAGAGGACGATTATCTCTTGGAGGTCATAGGTGAGGACGGCCCCTGTCTCGGACCTGTCCCTCTCGCCGGTGGCAGCATGGTGATCGATCCAGGAAAGGACGGTCTGTACACTCTCGTTGTGAAATGCAGCATCGGAACGGTCACGTCACGTCAGTTCATCTACGACCGCGGCTTCCGTATCTGCGATTCAGTGAACGGAGGACTTCCCAGGTCGGACTCCGTCGTCGAGTTCACCCTTATGGGAAAGGACTACCGTTTCAGACTTTTCGATACGGTCTGCACTGTGGAGGCTTTCGGGATCAAACTGTCCCTCAACCACAGACGCCCTCTTGTCAGACAGGACGTCGGAATTGGATTGGGTCCGTTGAGGAACCACCGTTGTATGTTCGATGACCTTCCCGATACCCTGACCCTCTACCTCGAGGGCAAGCACAAGAAGGAAATGGTCCTCACCGACGGGGAAAGGGAGAAACCCGTGTTCTGGTACGACAACCGCGATACCCTATGGCTGAACATGGGTATGTGGAGAGGGTTCATGCGTCCCGAGGGACTTTACCGTCTTATGCTGTCCGTCGACGGCAGTGCCCCGGTCTGCGTCATGACCGTGGTCCACAGGGTTCAGTAGAGCCTCTGTCCGTTCTCCACCTTTCTTTCAGGACCTATCAGCACCACCCCGTTCTCGGACGACAGTCCCAATGTCAGCGCCTCGGACATGAAGTCCGCGATCTGACGGGGAGGGAAGTTGACGACGCCCATCACCTGTCTTCCTATGAGGTCTTCCTTGCTGTAGACGGACGTTATCTGGGCCGACGATCTCTTGATACCTATCTCCGGTCCGAAGTCTATAGTGAGCTTGTATGCGGGCTTACGGGCCTTGGGGAAGTCCTGCACGTCGATGACCGTGCCTACCCTGATGTCTATCTTCTCGAAATCCTCGATCGTGGCCATAGGTCATAGTGTCGCTATCGGGATAAAAAGATTCCAGAGGGGGACGGACCCCCTCTGTTTCAGATGTTTCAGAAATCCTTGGGGACCTTGCAGGCGAAGAACGCCTTCATGGCCTTGTATAGGAGATAATCGTCCACTTTGGAAGTGACCTCCATGGGTGCGTGCATGGAGAGCACGGGTACGCCCATGTCGATGGTGTCGAGGTTGTGGATGGAGATCTCGGACGCGATGGTTCCTCCGCCTCCGACGTCGATCTTTCCAAGCTCTCCGACCTGCCAGGGGATCTCGGCCTCGTCGAGGATGCTCCTGAGGTATCCCATGGTCTCCGCGGATGCGTCGTTGGTGGAGTATTTTCCCCTGCTTCCGGTGTATTTGGACACGACGGGTCCCCTTCCGAGGAAGGAGCAGTTCCTGCTCTCGAAGACCTCGGGCCATCCGGGGTCGACGGCGGCGTTCACATCGCAGGAAAGGCACAGGGACTTCCTGAGGACGTGTCTGATGGGGTAGTTCCATGCGGATGCGACATCCTCGAGGAAGTCCTTCCAGAACACGGACCTCATTCCGGTGGGTCCGTCGGATCCGGTCTCCTCCTTGTCGGCGAACACCATCATGGAGGTGAACTCGGGGTCGACGGTCTCGATCTCGGCCTTGAACTGTGCGAAGCAGCAGACCTTGTCGTCCTGTCCGTACGCACCGATCATGGACCTGTCGAGTCCGAGGTCCTTGGGGTGGAACGCGGGACACGCACAGAGCTCGGCGGACTGGAAGTCGTTCTCGGTGATGCCGTACTTCTCGAACAGGATGTTCATGATGTTGAGCTTGACCTTGGCGGAGACCTTCTCATCGTCGATGGGCCAGGAACCGATGAGGATGTTGAGCTGTTCCCCGTCGATGACCTTCGCCGCGGGTTTCTGTACCTGGTCGTAGGCGAGGTGGATGAGGAGGTCGGTGATGCACAGGGCGGGGTCGGCATCGTCCTCACCGATGGTGACCTTGACGTTCTTTCCGTCCTTGAGGGTGACGACACCGTGGATGGACAGAGGGATGGTGGTCCACTGGTACTTCTTGATACCTCCGTAGTAGTGGGTCTTGAAGTATGCCATGTCGGTGGATTCGAACAGGGGGTTGGGCTTGAAGTCGAGCCTGGGGCTGTCGGCGTGTGCGACGCTGATCCTCACACCGTCCACGACGGGTCTCTTACCGAAGGTCATGGTGATGAGGTTCTTGTTACGGTTGACGAAGTAGACCTTGTCTCCGGGTTGGTATTTGGTTCCGAGGACGAACTCCTTGTAACCGAGCTTCTGGACGATAGGGACGGTGTAGTCGACGATCTCGCGCTCGGTCTTGTTGTTCAGGAACTGTTTGTATTCCTCTCCGAAGTCCTTGGCCTCGTCGAGGAGCCCGTGGTTCTTCTTCGCGACGGGTTCCGGTTTGTAGAGAAGTCTCTCCTCGAGCTGCTGACCGAGGGATTTCTCTTCTTTTTCATCTGCCATGGGGCAGGGATGGTCATGCGTATATTCATTCTTTGCCTAGGTGACGTGTGCAGGTCATGTATGCCGCATTGTCATCCTATACTGCTGTCGGATGGGTTGTATAATCCTTTTAACCGCTGTCATGTACCATGTTGAAACGTCCAGTGTTCCACAGTGGTCCGATATCCGTATGGCGTTCCGGTACTGGATGGTGGTACGGAGAGGCCTGTTTCGGATAGTCCTTTTTATATAGGTGCACTGCTACACCTGTATGATTTAAAGTCGGTCCACCGAGCGCGGCGGGTTGACTTTTTATTTTATTTCCGCTCAAAGTGTGAACGAAATGACGACAAACAAATTTGAGGACCTAGGTGTTTCGGAAGACGTTCTGAAAGCCGTCAGGTCCCTCGGATGGAACGAACCCACTCCGGTGCAGAGTGCCTCCATACCTGCGGGTCTGGAAGGCAAGGACCTTTTTGCACAGGCCCAGACCGGAACCGGTAAGACCGGTGCCTTCGGTTCGATCATCCTGACCAGGATAGAGGCAGGGGGTGTTGACCCTGCGGCCCTGATCCTTGTTCCCACCAGAGAGCTCGCTGTACAGGTTTCCGAGGAGCTTACCAACCTCTCTGAATACAGCGGCCATGTGTGTATGCCTGTATACGGAGGCGTGAACATAGAGAATCAGGCTAAACAGCTTAAAAAGGGGGTCGATGTGATCGTTGCGACCCCTGGGAGGTTGAAAGACCTCATCGAAAGGAAGATCCTCGATCTTCTGACGATCGAAACGGTCGTGCTTGACGAAGCGGACAGAATGTTGGATATGGGTTTCGAACCCAGTGTGAACATGATCCTTTCCAAGGTCTCACCCGAGAGGCAGACCATGATGTTCTCGGCGACCATGCCCGAGGAGGTCAAAGGGCTTGTCGCCAAACATATGCGTGACCACGAGGAGTTCCTCGTCTCCAAGGACGAACCCACCCTCGACCTCACCGCCCAGTTCTACATGATGACCACCCGTGACTCCAAGAGGGAGGAGCTGGTGCGCATCATCGAGGACGGTCACCCCAAGATGATGGTATTCTGCCGCACCAAACGCAAAGTGGACTATCTCTCACGTAAGATGAAACGTGACCGTTTCAGCGTGGACGGTATCCACGGAGACGTCGGACAGAGCAAGAGGGAGAGGATCCTGAAGGACTTCGCCGAAGGAGACCTCGAGGTCCTCATCGCAAGCGATGTCGCCTCCAGAGGACTCGACATCGAAGGTGTGGACGTGGTCGTCAACTACGACATCCCCGTCGACCCCGACACCTATATCCACCGTATCGGCAGGACCGGTAGGGCAGGAAAGACCGGTAGGGCCATCACCTTCGTCACCGACGAGGACATCAAAGGCCTCAACCAGATCGAGAAGGCCGTCGCGAAGAGGATCGTCGAACTTCCTCCCACCGTGGAAGGCGTATACGACGAGCCCGTCCCCAAGTCCGCAAGGCAGCCTAAGGCGTCCAAGGAACCCAAGGCCCAGAACGAACAGCCCGCCCCCAAGAAGAGGCAGAGGGTGTCCGAGAAGGCCAAGGCCGTACCCACGGTGGAAGAGGACGACTACGTCCCCGTCGCAGGACGTACCCTTCACGGAAGGCTAGACAAGGAACCTCCCAGGAAGCACAAACGTGCCAAGGTCGCTTCCAAGACCGAGCCTGCAAAGAAGACCAAGGGACAGGAGGAACCCGTCCCCGCGAAGCCCGTCAAAGGCAAACGCGAGAAGGTCGAACAGGGACCCGCGAAGGAGAAGAGGCAGAGGAGTTCCCCCAGGTCCGGAGAGACCCGTGAGAACGACCGTAAGAGAGAGCCCAGACCCCAGAACAGGAACGAGGCTCCTGCGGCACCTCAGACCCCCCGCCCCCAGGGAATCCCCAGAAACCCCAAACCTCTGCATTCGTATGTGCAGATCGAGCGTGCACCTGCACCTAAGAGGGACACTTCCTTCGATAAGTTGGAGATCAACATCGGTTTCGACGACGGTCTCACCCTCGAGAAACTGATCGGTTTCGTCATCAGGACCGCAGGCATCACCAAGAAGGATGTGGGTAACGTCCACATCTCCGACAAGAAATCCAGGGTCCAGGTCGTAAGGTACCGCTCCCAGGAAGTCGTCGACGAGGTCTTCGGACAGACCTTCAACGACAAACGCGTATTGATCACCAACCTCAGTGACAAACGCGAATGAGCCCGGGAGGGGGACGCCCCTCTTCGGACTCCACATGTTTTCCCGATGTGTCTTTACACTTCTATGCAACGTAAGTTGGAGGTATCGACAGATTAAATTTTGGAACGGACATCCATCTACCGTATCCCGACCCCCGAGGTCGCGAATTACGGAACGATACGATGATCTCAAGAACATCCCGGGTCCTGACGACCCTTTTGGCCTTGGTGATCGTTGTCTCGGCGTACGTCGTCATGGAGGACACATCCTCTTCAGATGCGGCGTCGTCCGAGGGAACCGTCACCCAGAACGGTATCGTGTACACACTGTACTCGGACGGTACCGCAAACCTTACGAACGCCCCTAAAACGTCTGTGACAGGCGACGTCACCGTGCCCGGTACCGTCGTCTACAACGGTTCCACCTATACCGTCGTGTCCGTCGGAGGAGGTTCCGGCTCTTCGACACGCGGTTTCTACAACAATACCAATGTGACCTCTGTGACCCTTCCCGATACCGTCACCAGGATCGGGGGATATTCCTTCAGTGGTTGTTCTTCGTTGAAGACCGTGGACATCGGGGATTCCGTGACCAGCATAGACGCATACGCCTTCCAGAAGTGCGTTCTGCTCGGAGGGATAGTGCTTCCCTCGACCCTGACCGCCATGGGCAACTACGTTTTCAACGGATGCACCGCCCTGGCATCTGTGGAGATCCCCTACGGTGTGGTCTCCCTTCCCGATTACTTCATGCAGGGATGCACGTCCCTGGTCACTATAGACATCCCCGGTTCCGTAACGTCCATCGGAAAGAACGCGTTCAACGGATGTACCTCCCTCGTGTCCGCCGAGGTCCCTTCCTCTGTGACCTCCATCGGCAACGGGGCCTTCACCGGATGCGATTCCCTGCAGAACTCCGTCATCCTGAACGGAACCCTCCTCATCGGGGCACACGTTCCCGTATACACCGTACCTTCGGACGTCCGTTCCATCGCCGCGTCCGCGTTTTCCAAGAACACCGTCCTGAAGAGCGTCACCATCCCTTCCACCGTGACCTCGGTAGGCGATTCCGCCTTCGAGGGATGCACCTCCCTGTCCGATGTGGTGTTCAAGGACATCTCCAAGGTCACCCTCGGCACAGGTGTGTTCAAAGGATGTATCTCCTTCACCAAGGAGATAATCGTAGGCGGAGCCCTGTACTTCGTTCCCGCCGTCAAGGAATACAACGTTCCATCCACCGTCACCAACATCATCGATTACGCTGGAGCGGGCAACACCGTCCTTGAAAAGGTGACCATACCCTCGTCCGTAGAGATGTACGGTGCAGGCATCTTCCAGGGATGCACCTCCCTTGCCGACGTCACCCTTCCCGCGAACATCACGTTCATCAACGACAACATGTTCGACGGATGCACCTCCCTCTCATCGATAGACCTCCCGGTCCACATCACCAACATCAATTCCAATGCTTTCCGTAACACCGGTCTCACCGGGTTCATGTTCCATGAGGGACTGACCGACATCGGTTCCTATGCGTTCTACGGCACCCCTCTAGTAGAGGTGACCCTTCCCAGGTCCCTGTCCACCCTCGGACAGTACGCCTTCGCATATTGTGCATCTCTGATGTCCGTCGACATGCCTGTGGCACCTGCCGTCCTTTTCGATGCAGGTGTGTTCTACAACGATGTCTCGTTGGTGTCCTTCGTGTTCCCCGACGGGACCGAATCCGTCCCCTCCACCACTTTCAGGGGATGTACCTCGCTTTCCGAGATCGTTCTGCCCTCGTCCGTGAAGACGATCGGACAGTACGCTTTCAACAGTACCGCTCTCCGTGACGTCGACGTTCCCGAGGGTGTGGTCTCCATAGGTGTGTCCGCGTTCAGGACCATCCCTGCCCTCAAGTCGGTCGTATTGCCTTCCACTCTTTCCGATATCGGGAACTACGCCTTCGCCGAGTCCGGTACCGTCTCCGGGATCGACCTGGTCGTAGGAAGCGACCTCGTCCTGGGGGACAACATGTTCTCCAAGTCCGGTACCGTACGTTCGATCACGTTCCTCAACGCAGGAACCGTATCCGCCAAGACCTTCTCCGGATATACCGGAAAGGCCCCCGCCTACATCGTTCCCGGAGGTACCGGGTTCTACGGATACACCTATTCCCTTCTGACCGTCAAGGACGGATGCGTCCCTGTGACCACCGTCGACGGATCCGACGGAAAGATGCTCGTCAAGGTAACCGGCGATGTCCTGTCCGTCCCCGAGGGATGTGTGGCGATCGCACCCGAGCTCCTGTCCAGGAACTACCAGTCCATAGACGTCCCCGCAGGCGGAAGGTTCGCCTGTATCGGTGACGCCCTCGTGTTCGACGGAACCGCTTTGGTGTACGTCAGACCTGTTTCCGGGGATGTGACCGTTCCCGAAGGTATCGTAAGCGTAGGCAACAGGGCTTTCGGAGCCTTCGGTACGGTCTCCACCCTCGTCATGCCTTCCACTCTGGGATCCGTGGCCCCCGGTGCAGTACCCGTGTCCGTGACCAAGGTCGTCCTCAGGAGTGTACCTTCGATAGCATCCAACGCCTTCGGTGGAGACCCGTCCCTGTTCTTCGAGGCCGGGATCTACCACGGAGAGGACCTTTCCGGTTATTCCTACGGCGGACAGGTGGTCTTCACCTCCGCAGGCAGACTGTTCGTGACCGTCAACGACGACATGGCCGACATATCGTTCTCCGTTTCAGGAAACAGGGTGGTCGTGACCGTCACCGTTCCCGAGACCTATTCCGAATCCGTCGTGACCGCCACGCTCGACGGTACACCCGTCACCGGCAAAGGCCGTACATTCACCGTTTCCGATGTGACCGGTGAACACACCCTCGACATCGCAGGTGTGACCATCAACAAGCGTTCCATAACCGTGGACGGAGGGGATTCCAAGGTGACCTTCTCCACCGGCACCGTCGGCATTCCCCAGGGTACCGAGGTCAGGTTCAGTGTCATCCCCGACACGGGATACGTCTTCGGTCCTTCCTACAAGGTCCTTCTCAACGGGGCCGTCCTGTCCCCTGTGACCGTGTCCGACCACCGTTGCGTCTATTCCTTCGTGATCTACACGGATTCCGCGGTCAAGATCGAAGGTATCGTCCCCGTATCCGTGCACAAGGTCGTTTTCGAGGGTTCGTGCACCGTCGATGTGGTCGACGGCAATCTCGTGGAACTTCCCGTCCCGCCTGTAATGTCCGGAAACCTGTTCGCAGGATGGGTCTGTGACGGGGAATACTTCGATCCTTCCGTACCTGTGGTCTCCGACCTCGTCGTGACCGCCAGGTTCGTCCCCGAGAACTCCAAGAAAGTGACTATCGGTTGTTCTGTCGACCATGGGTCCCTCATCGTCTGCGACGGTACCGGTTCCCCCGTGTCCGAAGGCGGAAAGGTCCCCTACGGAGGATTCGTCGTGTTCGACTATATCCCCGACCTCGGGTACGAGATGGTCGGATGGAACGTGAACGGTATCCTTCAGACGGTGAAATCAACCAGACTTGTCCTCGATGCGGTCTCCGACCTCACCGTGGAACCAGTATCCATATACACTGTCGCCTCGGCGTACGTGTACGTCACCGATACCCACGCACCTTCCGGTGACGAGGGTGTCCTCCTCTGGTCCGTCAAGTCCGAGCATTCGGAGTACATGTTCTCCCCTGCCATAATGGGCGGATACGTGTACGTCAAGAGCGGTACCTTCCTCATGAAGATCGACCTGTACTCGGGAGAGACCGTCGCCGCGGTCAACACCGGGGTCTCCGCAGGATATTACATCTACCCCGCCGTGGGCAACGGTATCGTGATGGACGGTTCCAGCGGTACCGCCTATGACAAAGACCTCAACCCCCTGTTCAGGACGACCGTGCTCGACCTGAAGGCCCTTTACCACGACGGTCGTTTCTACATGTCCGATGCGTCCTCGATCTACTGTTTCGAGGCCAAGGACCTCGATCCTTCCAACCCTTACAACAAACAGAACCCCCTGTGGACCGCCGGTTCCGACAGGTACATCAGCATGTACCAGGGACAGTCCTTCATCGAGTTCGTGGAAGGATATCTGATATGCATCGAAGTGGGTCACAAGGACATCGAGGAGAGGTGGCTCTCCACCTACGATACGAAGACCGGTGCGAAGATCGACACCGTGGAGCTCAAGGAGATGTACAAGACCCTTCTCAACGCGGGATACCTCAGCTACTACGACGGGTACGTGTACCTCTCGGCATACCTGTCCGGACTGTTCAACGTGGCGTCCGGCGATATGATGAACCTGGTGAGGATCGCCGTGGACAGTACCGGACATTTCGACGACGTCGACATGACCTACGTGTCGTTCGGACACAATTCCTATTCCTCGTCCCTTGTGGGATACGGTGACTACGGTTACATCAATTCCAACGACGCGGTGTATGTTCTCGACCTCCGCACCTTGGATATCGTGGCATCCTGCCCCTCCACCATGACCCATGGAAACATCTCTGTCTCGGTATGGGACGACCGCAGCGTGTACGTGTACCTCGAACCCTACGCGTCCTCCTCCGACCTCAGGGTCTTCAGGCACGATCTCGAAAATCCCGATGTGCTCACTGACGTCACCGTGAAAGGGATAATCCCCTACCCGCAGTACGGAAGCCAGCAGCCCCACTTCGGACCCGAGGGTCAGGTCATCTACCACAACGATTCGGGATACCTGTTCTGCATAGGCCGTATGGCGGACGTGGGCGTCTCGGCCTTCCCCGAAGGAAAGGTGTCGGTCTACAAGGACGGCGTCCCCGTAGAGGGTAATGTGTCCGTGGTCCAGGGTACCATGGTCCACATCGACGGAAACGTCCTTACTTTGGGAGAATACACGTTCGTGGCCGAGAGCGATTCGCTCGACTTCGGCGGATGGTCCGTGAAGGACGGATGGAGACTGGATTCGGACACCGTGCTGGTGGCCTGTTTCGAGGAGAAGGAGACGGACTGTTCCGTATCGTTCGTCTTCGACGGGTTCTCCGTGACCTATACCGCGAAGAAGGGTTCGGTCGTCGAAGTACCTCCCATGGTGCCTTACAGGGCCCCTTCCGAGACCTGTGACTACAGGTTCGTCGGATGGTCCGGCTACACCGAGGGAATGACCGTCGGCGAGGACCTCGTGTTCGTGGCCGAGTTCGAGGAACTCCCCGTATGCCATGTGACCATAGTGTACACGGATTCCACCGAGGTGTCCGTGAGGACCGCCGTCGGCGATACCGTGTCCGGTCCCCGTGACGTGTTCAGATACTACCTCGATCCCGAGTACACCGTCGAATGGTCCGACATGAGGGCCGTCACCAAGGACATCGTGCTGTACGGTCTCGACAGGCTCGCCGGATCCTACGAGGATATAGTATGGTCCGTGGACTTCTCCACCGGTGAGTTCACCGTGTCCGGAAAAGGTCCCATGGAGGACTACGCCTCCGTATCCTCGGTACCCTGGTATCCCTACAGGGAGGGAATCGTCAAGGTCGTCATCGGTGACGGTGTGACCTCCGTCGGTGCCAACTCGTTCAAGAACTGTACCCTGCTTAGCGAGATAGTCCTTTCCGATACCGTCACCGCCCTTGGAAAGTACTCCTTCTACCACGCGTACGCATTGGAGCATATCGTCTTCGGAGAGGCGGTTGAAACCGTAGGTGGAAATGTGTTCACCGGAGTGTCCCTCATGTACACGGACGGTACCGCGGCGAAGAAACAGTACTATGCGGGAACCGAGTTCGAAGGAAAGCTCAAGGTCCTGTACTGCGACGGTTTCGAGAAGAGACTGTCCGGCGATGTCGTATGGAGCATGGACTTCTCCACCGGTGTGTTGGACATCTCCGGAAACGGAGAGATTCCTGATTACTCCTCCCCCACGTCCGTGCCTTGGTACAACCTCAGGGGAAGCATAGTCTCCGTGATGATCGGTGACGGTATAACCTATATCGGTGCCAACGTGTTCTATGCGTACACCGCATTGAAACATGTGGTCGTGTCCGATACCGTGACGTACATCGGAACCCATGCGTTCGCCAAGATCCCGGACCTTGCTTCCGTGGACATGGGATCGTCCGTCGACGGTTTCGGTACCGTGGTGTTCTCCAACAGGTTCGTCAACTACAACGGTTCGACCCTGTCCGTATCGCCTTCCAACCTGGCGGGAAAGAGGTTCGTGTCCGATGGAAAGGACATGGTCATTGCCTCCGCAAAGGGAACGATCGGAGAAGTGGAGTGGGAGGTCGATTTCATCGGTTCCACCCTCACCGTCCATGGAGAGGGATCCACCGGTGACTGCAGTTCTGTCACTTCCGTTCCCTGGTACGGATACAGGTCCTCTATCGAACATGTGGTCGTGGAGGACGGTGTGACCTACCTCACCAGTTTCGCCCTCTACAGCTACGACTCCGTGAAGACCGTGGTCTTGGGTGACAGCGTCGCAGGAATAGGAAAGAACTCTGTCAGAGGATGCAAGGACCTTGTGTCTCTGGAGTTCGGTGAAGGTTTCACCTCCATCGGTTCCAACGCACTTCTCGGAACGACGTTGCTGGACCATAACGGAAAGACGGTCAAGACCGCCGCCGCGATGGCAGGGCACATCTTCAAGGGTTCCGATGGAATCCTGACGATGCAGTAAACCTTTCAGGCAGGCGGGAAATCCCCGTCTGCTCCCCCTTTACGGGGTTTTGGAAGAAATACCCCCGTCCGAAGACGGGGTAAACAGGTTCATTGATGTTTTATCATACGTTCTTCGATATGTGAATCGAGTTCGTCCCCGTCCAACAAGGCGATAAGAGGACGTCCCTGCATCTCGAGTATTTCGCAGTCTATGCCATACACGGTCTTGACGTTCTCACGGGTAAGTACCTCGTTAGGGGTCCCGTCCGCGAATATGGTTTGGTTATAGAGCATCAGGATACGGTCCGCATAACGTGCCGTGACGTTCAGATCGTGGCAGATGGTTATCACGGTGATCTTCTTCAACCGGGCCACGTCCCTGAGGAGCCTCATCACCAACATCTGGTATTTCACATCCAGGTTCGAGGTGGGTTCGTCGAGAAGCATTATCTTCGGTTCCTGGGTGAGGCTTCTGGCGATCATAACCTTCTGATGTTGACCTGCGGACAGTTCATCGAAGTTATGTAATGCGTATTCGTGCATTCCCAATAGTTTCAGATTCTCGGCGGCGATACAGATATCCTCTTCCTTTGGGTTGTCTCCGCTGTGGGGAAGTCTTCCGGTGAGGGCGGTGTCTAATACCGTCATAGAGAACGTGGTGTCCTCGGAGTGCGGAACGAAACTGACGACTTTCGCCAATTCCCTCAGGGAATAGGATGCGATATCTTTGCCATCGATGTACACTTTGCCTTCCGTAGGGGTCAGGATGCGGTTCATACAGTGCATCAGAGTGGATTTTCCAGCCCCGTTGGGACCTAGGATGCACACCAGTTCGCAGTCGTTCAAAGTGACGTTTATACCTTTGAACACGGGGATGTCCCCATACGAGAATCCGAGGTTTTCCAATCTCATCTCCATGCTTACCAGATCTCCTTCTTCTGTCTTATGATAAGTAGCAGGAACACAGGTCCACCTACGAACGATGCGACTATACCTATGGGGAATGCAACGTTTCCGAACGATTTCGATATGATGTCGCATATCACCATGACGGTAGCCCCCATGAGGGCGGATGCGGGGATGAGATACTTGTTGTCGGATCCCATGAATATCCTTGTGATGTGGGGTGCCACGAGCCCTATGAAACCGATGATGCCTGTGAAACTGACTATCGAGGCGGATATCAACGAGATCAGCACGAGTGTGATAAGCCTCATACGTTCCACGTTTATTCCCACGGTCTTGGCATAATTGTCACCCGAGTTCATGGCGTTCAGGTATTTCGACAGAATGATAAGAAGGATGGAACCCACGGTCACCACGACGGCCATGGCTGGGAATGTGTCCCAGTTGGCTTTGTTGAGGGTCCCGACGGTCCATTCGTATGCAGCGGCCATGGTCTCGTTGTTCGCTACCAGCATCAGATACTGCGTCATGGAGTTGAAGATGTACATGACCGCGATACCCGTGAGGATCATCATGGTGGCGGTGGTCTTCTTGAACGTGGAGAGGAGGATGATCACCATGGCGGGTAACAGGGAGAACACGAAGGCGAACAACACAATGGCGGTCTGCGTGGACCCTATGGCGAATCCCAAGGTTATACATACGATCGCCCCGAAGCTTGCCCCCGAGGATATGCCTGTGGTGTACGAATCCGCAAGGGGGTTTTTCATCATGCTCTGCATGGCGGAACCCGCGATGGCGAGACCTGCGCCTGCGGTTATGGCCACCAGGAGACGGGGGAGACGCTGGTTCCAGACCACACGTTTCTCTACACAGTCCAGATTGGAACCTAGGTCCTTTATACAGTCTATTAGGATCGAGTAGACCTCTTCTATCGACAGGGGGAACGCCCCCACTGTGAGGCCGTAGAGCGAGGATACCAGAAGAACGGCCACCAATATCAGTATGATCAGTTTCTTTTTGAAACGGAATACGGAGTAATCCCCGTATATCTTCGCTATATCCTCGTCGGAGGTCGCTCCCAGAGGAATTCTCTTTTTTAGTCTCATGTAACGATTCACCATAGGATGATTGTTGAATTGGATTGTAAATTAGCATAATATCTACATTTTATTACAAAAATGGAGATATTTGTACCAACTAATCTGGGAATCCCTAGCCAATATTAATTTAAATAACAATGGATTAGCAATCCAATGATAGCATGCAGTTATCAAAGATTCATATTGTGATCATAGCTGTCGTGGTTATCGCGATCGTGGCTGTAGCCGCTTTCATGATGACCGGTAACAGCAACGATGAAGGGGAGAAGGTGTCTGTGGACGCCTATTCCTCCGATCCTATCCTGTGGATCCGCGGAAACGCCGACGGTGACAAGGATATCGACGATAACGATGTCAAGGTCATAGAGGCCGTCATCGCCGCAAACGGATCCTACGCCACCTACGAGTGGTGCGATGCCAACAACGATAACAGGATCGATCAGAAAGATGTCGACCAGGTCAAGGCCATGATCGGTAAGACCGCCAAGAAGATCGCCTTCAAGGACATCGATGGAAGGGTCAACGATTTCACCGTCCGTGAGAACGTCAACATCATCGCCGTCAACAAGTGTCAGGCGGAGGACGTCCTTATCATCATCAACACCGACAAGGACAGCAAGATCGTCGGAGGAGACCAGCAGTGCAAGAAGTACAACAACGAGCTCTGCCTCAATTTCGGAACCGACGAGACCAAAGGCGAGGTCCTCGAGACCGGTACCAAGAACGGTGAGGTCCAGGCAGAGGTCGTGTCCAAGCTCATCAAACAGTACGGGCATGTCGAGATTTGTCTCGGAAGTTCTTCATCCTATGGAAGCAATCTCGAGGCAGACTTCGGAAACGATCCCGCAGTCTCCATCGTACGTCTTCCTTCCTGGGAAGACGGAACCCTCAGCGGTGTCATGACCTATGGTTACCTTTTCGGAGGAGTACTTAAGAACGAGTGCTGGGAGCAGGCCGAGAAGTATTACTCCTGGTACATGAAATACTACGAACCCATCGTCGAGGAGGTCGCCAAGATCCCTGTCTCCGAGAGGCCCCACGTCCTTACCCTTTACGTCAAGGACTGCTACCCCGGAGCAACCAACAAGGTGCTTTCCACCACCAGCGGAGACTACGAAAGGAGCGAGGTCGCCGGAGGTAACAACGTCGGTGACTACTTCGGAACCGGATACGTCTCCTTCACCGGTGATGAGATGGCCGCATGTGAGAAGATCAAAGGTATCGACATAATCTTCGTAGAGCCTTCCGCCATCTATGGAACCGATGGAAAGAAGGGGGTCATCGATGCCGTTCAGCTCGGAATCAACGAACTCGACGGATATATCACCACTGACACCAAGATCTACTCCATCTCGTTCATGCTTACAGCAGGTCCCGGATGTGTCGTCAGCTACGTGTTCTTCGCACAGTGTTGCTTCCCCGACAATGCAGTTTTCAAGAACTATGATGCGAACGAGGTCTTCAAGGAGTACCTCGAGCTCATCGGGTGGGACAAACGCAGCGACGTCTCCGACATCTGCTGTTATGGTCCCGGATTCACCACCTCCCCTTACAATTGATGTAAGGTACGGGCGATATAGTAAACCTTACAGACATCACGTGGGAACACGTGGTGTCTCCATCCTTACGGATCGTTCCACGTTGTTCTCTGAAAAACAGGAAAGGAAAGGGTCGAGGGGATCCCGACCCTGTTTGTATCGGACGAACTCTCTGATGGGGATGTATCTTCCACCGAGGTAGTCGGACATCTTCAGGGCGTGGTCGACCCTTCTGCTATATCCTAATGGTCACGGACGGTCAGGCGGACATCAAGGGTTCCGAACCCATCGGAGACTAGGGGGATCTGTTCCTCGTACATATGTAGGTCAAAGGGTATGGACCACGAACCATTGTCCTTCCTTTTTGGAGCCTTCCCTTTTCAGGAGTCCCCGTTCCTTCAGAACCGAAACGATCTTCTTTACACCGCCCAACGAGATGGACGTCTTGTCCGCTACGTTCTGGAGGGTCGTAGCGGGATTGTCTTTCAGATAGTCCAAGACTTTCTTCTGATTGGGGGTCAATGTCATCCTCGAACGTTCGACGGCCTTTCTTTCCTGTACCCATCCCGGTTCGAACGCAAACGGGATGTCGACATCAAGGAAATTGGGACTTATCTCGAAGGCGTCTTTGCCGCAGGTGTCTAGGATCGTGATGACTCCATGTCCTGTCTGTTCGGCATAGCCTGCTGCAAAGAACACTGTCAGGAGACTT
>JAKSHW010000170.1 GCA_024399195.1 archaeon
CCCGATGCATACAAGGATGTCAACGAGATCATCGAGGTCGTCTGCAACGCAGGACTTACCGACAAGGTAGCTAAACTGACCCCTATCGGAGTCGTAAAAGGTTAAAACAGAGGGGGTTCCCCCTCAATTTTTTATTTTTGATCAGTCACCGGCTTTCCAAAGCTTATCCCCGACATTGTTGATGGTGAGGATGGCTTTTCCGCCGAGTTTGGCCTTAAGGTCCGCTCCAGACCTGAGGGATTTACCGACCGCCAAAGGAACAAGGTTCTTCATATCCCTGATCCAGACGAAATCCCCTTCCTGGATGTTCTCGTCAGCATCGACGATACCGGGACCCATGCAATCAGCCCCGTTGGTGATGAAGGGAACGGCGCCCATATCGACGGTGACGAACCTCTGGGCAGGCTTGTACTTCAGAATGCCCCTTACGGTCAGGAAGGGTACATCGTCCTTTATCAGACCGAGGATATCGTTTCCGACGAAGATCAGATCGAAATCGGTGCTCTCGGCCCTGTCGACAGGTTCGTTCTCGGAGAACACAGGTACACCCAATGCCGCCTCCAACTGGTCTGCCAAGGCCTTGACCTCTTTGTTTCTGAGTCTCTTCCTCTTACGAACTCTAATGTCTGCCATTGTACCACCCGTAAGCCCCATAGACATATAAATTGGCCGAATGAATTGCCCGTTCCATGGGAATCGATATCGCAGTATGCGAGAACGAGTGCGAAGCTGCACTGTGCAAAGTACAGAAGACCACCTTGGTGAAGGTCATGGTCCCTGCAGACAGGTTCACCGACATCCAGGACTTCGATTATATCGTGTCCATGGACGACATCAGGAAAGCCACCGATGATTTCGAAGGACTTGCGAAAAGGAACAGGATCAACACCTCCGCCGAATTCGTATATCTGATGAACATCAAGAAAGAGAACGATGCAGAGCTCCTGAAGCCCTATGCGACCAAACTCCTGAACAGGTGGGTCGACCTCCGTAAGATCGATGACGAGGCCCTTAAGGAGAAGGTCATCGCGGAAGGAAGTACCGAGGACAGGATCTACCTGTGGAGCGAGAACGACATCACCGTGATCAACGAGACCTGTGAGAAATGTCCCCTCGCCTGGAACAAAGGAAAGGAGTGCATCGGTACTTTCGGACCTGACACCTCCGCTCTTCCCACCATTGCCGAGAAATACGGATGTCCGATCATCGCTTCCGCTAAAGAAAGCCGTGACAACGACAGGATATTCACCCCTGAAGAAGCGAAAGCCGTGCTCAAAGAAGTGGAGATCCTGAAACCCGCCCTCGTAACCGAGGGTAAAATGGCCGTGCACCGCTACTCCGGACCTCTTGAGAGGGTAGAGGCTATGGCCAAGGTCTGTGCAAAAAACAACTGTAAATTCAGATTCATCTGAGACCGTACACCGGGCAGGTGTTTTTTCTTCCTGCCCGGGAACGGACTCACTCGCCCGAGAACTTCTCGGTGGCGAGGACGATGTTGTCCAACATCCTGTCGAGTCCTTTCATGGAGTACACATCATCCTCGTATGCGGGGGAGTTGAGCGCTCTGAAGACAGGAAGATGGGACGAACCTACTACGAACAGTTCCCTGCGGAGAAGCCAGGTAACGAGCTCGAGATATGCGGTCTCCGCACCGTCGTGTTCGGACACGGTGAACACGGCACCGATCTTTCCCCTTAGGGGTTTTCCACCTTTGTCAAGGATAAGTCCCGCTTTTTCGAGGAACGACCTCATGACAGCGGTGGCGGAACTGCAGTAGGCGGGGGATGCAAGTATGATGACGTCCGCCTCACGCATCTTGTCGAGGATCTCGTTGGTTCCGTCTTCCATGTCCATACACCTGCAGTCACCACGGATCTCACAGGTACGGCAGTCGTTGCAGGGAGTGAACTGGTATGCGTAGAGCTGGATCTGTTCCGCTTCGATACCTTCCTTCTCCAGTTTTTCCAGAACCTCAAGAATGATGTTGCTGGTATTTCCGATAGGCCTAGGGCTTCCGTTTAACACCAATGCTTTCATGTTATTCACATCCCCCTATCGGATATATCCTCTTCGCATGGGACCGCATAACGTTCTATGATGTAGAGCACATTTCCGTCATCGTCGAAGAACGATGTAGCAACCCCCATAGGGAGTCTCTTCGGATCCATCTTGAAACGTACCCCTTCGTCGATCATACGTCTGTGGAAATCATACGGTTCGGCAACACCGATGAAGATACCCGTGTCTATACCGTAGTTCTCAGAGCGGAATATACGCAGGGTCGCCCTTCCTCTTCTTACAACGGCCTCCTCGGGTCCGCTGTAGACGACGTCCATCATAAGGATGTCACGATAGAAAGCAACGGCCTTCAAAGGGTCGGGAGAGGGGATGCTCGACATGAAAAGGACCTCGGGCAGTCCTTCCTCCGTGTATGTGAAATTTCCACCATGTGGATCTCCGATAGGCATAGGGGACGTCATGCATCGCGGATATATCGAAATATGCACCGATATCCATGTCCTTGGAAAAAGTCTTTACAGAGACCGAGACCTCCCAGACAACCATGTAAAAAACGATTAAACACCAATTGACCCGCGTCTGGTAAATTTTGTTAAAATTAATTTTACAAATAATTATTACAGTATATTCAAAACAATCCCCGAATATACACCCAAACAGAATACAAAATGGTAGACTGGTGTCCAACCACCGTATCTATCCAGGGTTCTTTAAGGGGTCCGAATAACTATCACAAAAGAGACTATGGGATATTCCACGATATGGGCCAATGGTGAAAAAGATGGGAGCCTCTTTGATTTTCTATGATTTGTTATTGCTCGCACTATTGAAACGTAATGGAAAACCAACGATTACAGCATCAATTTATTCAAAACAAGTGCAGAGGTGAGCAGTTCAGGCACTGCAATCCCCCTGCTGAGCCGTCATGAAACAGCTCCGCTTAACTGGATATCCTCTTCCTCCTTAATAAATCACTGGAATAAGAACAATATCGGTAATTGTTCAAGACTCCGGAATTGACCTTCGAAGGAAGATTCTACAAAATACTTACGTTTCCCTGAAAACGAAGGTACAGCAAGGAACCTCAAAATACCTCTTTTTACCAGAGACCTGAATAGTTACCAACCACCATAAGCCTTAATGATACCCAATTACTTACCTGGAGCGAGTGAACACTATGGCAAAACCTATGTTCAGTGCAGAACAGATCGAGGAGGACACCAGGCGCCTGGAAACCCTCTCCAATATCAAGCACGTTATTATCGTCCTTTCCGGAAAAGGCGGTGTCGGAAAGAGTACTGTCTCCGCAAACCTCGCCGAGAGCCTGTCCATGGCCGGATACGTGACCGGAATCATGGATGTGGACATCACCGGGCCCAACATACCCAAGATGTTCCATGTAGAGGATGAGAAACTCGAGGTCGTCGGTGACAAGCTCGTCCCCGTGGAAGTACCTCCTTCCCTCAAACTCGTCTCCATGGCCTTCCTCCTTCCCAGCAAGGATTCGGCCATCATGTGGAAAGGTCCCATCAGGTCCAGCGCTATCGCACAGTTCATCGAAGATGTCAACTGGGGACCCCTCGACTACCTTGTCATCGACATGCCTCCTGGAACCGGTGACGAGGCACTCTCCGTCATCCAGCTCATCCCCAAGGCAGACGGTG
>JAKSHW010000171.1 GCA_024399195.1 archaeon
TGGTACAAGCACCGCAGGTTCCCCCGCTCCCTCGCAGACTACATCGTGTGCGACGAACGTGTGTTCGAAGCGGATGTGATCCTCGACGAGAGCATAGGATTCGATGAGCAGGCCGCGAAAGACCTCTGTGAAAAGGCACGTTCCCTCTGCACGGCGAAAAACGACGGGAGGTCGGACAGGGCGATATCCTACATGGAGGAGCTCCTGTCGGACATGATCGCCCACGATCCCGAGAACAGGAAGGGAAGCTCCATCGACGTACGTATCTTCACCGACGAGGAAGGCTTCAAGTTCAGGATCAGGAACGACGATGCACACTACGACCCGTTCTCCTACATCGATGGGGACAGGGAATGGATCGACAGGATGCGTTCGATACCGACCTCCATCAAATACCGCTATGCGGTGAACATGAACAACTACTCGGCCCTGTTCGCATAGACCGATTGTGCCGTTTTCCCACAGCGGGTGGGGATCCGTCCCCTGCCCGCATCTGTTGTAGACATATTCCCCGAACATGCACCTATACGGGGATATGCGTTCCACCGACCATTCCCACATACACAGATACCATGGATCCGACGATACCGAAGATAGACAGACATCTGCAAATACCGTGAACACACTGCATATACGTTTTCGGTCCGACCGTTACAGGCGGATTGGAAAACAGGATGGGAAAGATATGACAACGGCTATCATTTACGCAAGCACCAACGGAAACACCAAGGCAGTGGCCGAATACATCGCAGGAAAGACCGGCGGTAAAGCCGTCGACGTCAAGAACGCGGACACCTTGGACCTGAACGATTACGACACCGTCGTCATCGGAGGAAGGGTCTGGGCCGGAAGCCTCCCCGGGGCGCTCGTGAAATACATCGAGAACAACAAAAACACCATCGAAGGGAAGAACCGCGCACTGTTCCTCTGCTGTATATACAACGGCGAGAAGGGACAGAACCAGTGTGACAAGATCGCCTCCGAGCTCGGTTTCGAGAAACACGACTACTTCAACAAAGGGAAGAAGATCGTCCTCGAACCTGGAAACAAGGTGGACGACTTCATCTCCAGACTCTGAGAAAACCTTTCCCCCGGGTAGGGACACACCTCCCGCCCGGGGATTCTGTTTCTATGGGACAGTATACACGACCGGTCCCGAAAACGACTATCTACACGGACACGATGCCATGGCCATGCGTACCGCCGACGGATACATCTACAGGGACGGAGGGTTCGTCCAGGCCCATGCCTTCGAGGAGGACGGGTGGAGGATCAGATACGGCCCCTACGAAGGAAAGGCGGATATCAGTGGAGTGTTGACCACGGGTCTTGTGAACTGCCATACCCACTGCGCCGACGCCGGCGTCAAGGTCGTCGAGGGCATGTCCCTCATGGACCTGGTGGCCCCGCCCGACGGTCTGAAGCACAGATACCTCCGCGAGACCCCCCGGAACGTCCTGGTCGACGATATGAGGCGGTTCTCGAAGAGGTCCAGGTCCTTCGGGAACACCACGTTCATAGACTTCCGCGAGGGCGGTGTGGAAGGATGCCGTATGGCCCGCGAGGCGTTCTCCGACGGCATCGTGCTGGGGCGCCCTGTATCGAAGGAGTTCGACGCGACCGAGGTCGAGGCCATACTAGATATCGCGGACGGTATCGCCCTCCCCTCCCTGACCGACACGGGGAAAGACTACGCCGAAAAATGCGCGGACCTCGCCAAAAAAGCGGGGAAACCTTTCGCCATCCACGTGAGCGAGAGGATCAGAGAGGATATTGAGACCGTCCTCACGTTCGACCCCGCGTTCGTCGTCCACATGGTTGAGGCCACCGACCGCGACCTCCGGCTCTGCAGGGACAACGACGTACCGATAGTGATATGTCCTCGGTCCAACAGGTTCTTCGGGAAGACGACCCCTGTAAAGAGAATGGTTCAGGCGGACGTGGACCTCGCCCTGGGGACCGACAACGCCATGCTCTGCTCCCCCGACCTGCGTCCCGAGGCGGCCCTGATGTCTGACCTTTCGGGGGAATGTGAACCTCCGTACGCCGTGTGGAAGGCCCTTTTCGACGGTGGAAAGAAGTTATTATATCGTAAGATAAAGATAGGTAAGGCAGTTGAAGACCATGCAGATGCCGTACTCCCCTGTCCCGAAGGTTCTCCCGGAAAGGTTCTCGGAACGTACGGGGAAGTACAGGTCCTCAAATGAACCGAAGGGTTTTTCGATAACGGCGGACACTGTCATGTCCCCCGGAACCTTCGTATACGATTTCACAGCACCCGCGGGGAAGTCCCCGGGGTGTTCCAACCGGACAAGTGAGTACCAATGAATCAGACTGTAGCCGATATTATGACCCCGTCCCCTATCGTGGCAGTGGTCCCTGGAAGACGCAACGATGTCATCAACACGATGGTCAGGAAGAAGCTGACCGGACTCCCCGTCGTAAGGGAATCCGACGGAAAGCTCGTAGGGGTCGTCTCCAGGAGGGACATCTTCAGGAACTTCGAAGAGGAGCAGCTCTCCCTCATCATGAAGAAGAACTGTATCTCCATCTCCCCCGACACCCCTGTGGAGGAGGCCGCAAGGATCTTCGCCGAGAAGAGGATCCACAGGCTTCCCGTGGTCGACGGCGAGAAGCTCGTCGGTATCATCACCCCTACCGATATCCTGAAGCTCATCAGGGAGAAGAAGACCGACAGGACCGCCGAGTCCGTCATCTCCACCACCTGCGTCACCGCATACAAGGACTCCCCCCTCCCTTACGCCATCGCGGCCATGAGGATCTCAGACGTCGCCGCCCTCCCCGTCCTCGACGAGCACGGAAACCTCGTCGGTATCATCACCGACCGTGACCTTTTCAGCGACCAGATGTCCGACGAGGAGGCCGTCAAGCAGCTCGGTCTCTCCGACGTCAAGCTCGCCGGTCTCAGAAACGTCATGCCCCTGTTCTTCACCGCGACCGAGAGCTACAGCCCCGACAGCAGCAAGCTCGTCAGCGACTACATGATCAAGGAGCCCCTCACCGTCTTCAAGAAGACCACCCTCAACGAGGTCGCACGCCTCATGCTCCTCCACGACTTCGGTCAGATCCCCGTCCGCGGGACCAAGGACGAGCTCGTAGGAATGATATACGATGTCGATGTCCTCAAGGCATTATTGGACTGATATCCATGGCAAAAGACGAGAAACTTTCCGATACCCTCATGTCCCTCTTCAAACGCAGGGGGTTCATCTGGCCTTCCTACGAGATCTACGGCGGTGTCGCCGGTATGTACGACTACGGACCCCTCGGTTTCAGCCTGAGGAACAACATCGTGGAGAACTGGAGGTCCATCTTCAAAGGACGCGAGGGATTCGTCGAGATCGACTCCGAGTACGTCGGACCCAGGGAGGTCTTCAAGGCCTCCGGTCACCTCGACAAGTTCGCGGACAAGATCACCTACTGCCAGAAATGCGGTGCACCCTTCAGGGCGGACCACATGGTCAAGGACTTCTACGACAACCCCGACACCATGACCGAGAAACAGCTCGAGCAGGCGTTCGTGGACCACAACATCGTCTGCCTCTCCTGCGGCGGACCTCTCGGACCCGTGGAGGACTTCAACCTCATGTTCAGGACCAACATCGGTCCCGGAAACTCCCGTGTCG
>JAKSHW010000172.1 GCA_024399195.1 archaeon
GCTTGCGGTCGAGGTTGAAGTCGAACCTGAGCCTCTCGGGGGTGATGTTGCTTCCTTTCTGGCGGATGTCCTGGCTGATGAGGTTCCTGAGGGCCGCGTTGAGGAGGTGGGTGGCGGTGTGGAGCTTGGTGGTCTCCTCGCTGTGGTCCGCAAGTCCTCCCTTGAAGGTCTGGTTGCTGTCCATCCTGGAGGTCTCCTGGTGCTGCTTGAACCTGTTGTTGAAGTCCTCCACATCGACCTCGAAACCTTTCTCGTTGGCAAGCTCCTTGGTGAGCTCGATGGGGAATCCGAAGGTGTCGAAGAGCTGGAAGACCTTCTCTCCGTTGAGGACCTTGCTGTCGCCGTTGGCCTCGATCATCTCGTCGAACCTCCTCATTCCCTTCTTGAGGTTCTTGTGGAACTTCTCTTCCTCCTCGGTGATGGTGGTGAGGATGAGCTGTTCGTTCTCCTTGAGCTCGGGGTATGCGGTGCAGTACTCGTCGATGACGACCTGTGCGACCTCCTTCATGCGGACGCCCTCGATGCCGAGGGTGGACATGTACCTGCTAGCCCTCCTGATGAGACGCCTGAGGATGTAGCCGGCACCCATCTTGTGGGGGATGACGCCGTCGGCGATGAGGAAGGTGGAGGCCCTGAGGTGGTCGGAGACGACCCTGAACGCCTTCAGGTCGTCGTTGTACTTCTTTCCGGACATCTCCTCGATCTTTCCGATGATTCCGGTGAAGAGGGGGGTCTCGTAGACGGTCTCGGTACCGCAGAGGACACGGAGGGCCCTCTCGAGTCCCATACCGGTGTCGACGTTCTTCTGTTTCAGAGGGGTGAACTTTCCGTCCTTGTCCTTGAAGTACTGCATGAAGACGTTGTTCCAGATCTCGGTGTAGTAGCCGCAGTGGCATCCGGGCCTGCACTCGGGTCCGCAGGGCTGTTTGGTCTTGTCGATGAAGAATATTTCCGTGTCGGGTCCGCAGGGTCCGGTCTGGCCTGCAGGTCCCCACCAGTTGTCCTCCTTGGGGAGGAAGAAGACATGGTCCTCGGCGATACCCTGCTCGATCCAGATCTGGGCGGTCTCCTCGTCCCTGGGAGCGTCCTCGTCCCCTGCGAAGGCGGTGACGGCGAGGAGGTCGGGGGTGAGGTGGAGGACGTCCCTGAGGAGCTCGTAGCTCCATGCGATGGACTCTTTCTTGAAGTAGTCGCCGAGGGACCAGTTGCCGAGCATCTCGAAGAAGGTAAGGTGGGAGGCGTCTCCGACGTCCTCGATGTCCCCGGTCCTCACGCATTTCTGGAAATCGGTGAGCCTGGTTCCGGAGGGGTGTTTCTCTCCGAGGAGGTAAGGTACGAGAGGATGCATTCCCGCGGTGGTGAAAAGGACGGTGGGGTCGTTTTCAGGGATAAGGGATGCGGACCTGATCTGTGTATGTCCTTTGTTCTTGAAGAAACCGACATAGGCTTCTCTGAGTTCTTGTGCGTCCATTGTATTGCACTCCGTTAAATGACGGTGCGATAAATTGCCTGCATATATAGAATATGAAAAGGGAAAGGTGTTTGGGGATGTTTTCAATCGAGGGATGATACGGCGGACCTTACATCGACGTCGGTCACGACGACCTTTTTGCCTCTTGAGAGTATGGTCTTGCGTGGCATATCCCCTATTTCCTTGACAATGATGACGTCGCAGTCGTCAAGGAGGTTCACGATGTCGTTGATGTGGTCTTTGTGCGACTGACCTACCACGGGAGCGGTCACTTCGGTGGGATTGACGGTCCTGAGCAGTTTCACATCGTCACCGTTGACCGAATAGACATAGAACCTGTCGGTGTTTCCGAATCCCGAGTCGACCTTCGATCCGTCGGAGGATGCGATCGCCACATTGAAGCGCCTGAGGTCCATCTTTATGAAGTTAGGTTCCTCGGCAGGTCCGCAACCGTCCCCGTTGCCGTATCCGCATCCCCTGAATTCGGAGGACCTGTCTTCACCGAGAAGGCCTATCGCGTCTGCACGGCACTGTCTGCAGTGTCTCATCATACGTGCGTCCAAGGAACAACTGTCCATGAGCGCCTTTCTTTCCGCAGGGGTGGGTCCGCGCAAGGTCTCGAACGCGGTGCCGGGCACGGGGATCAGGGGCAGGATGTTCACAATGTACGCTCCCTTCTCCTTTACTTTCCTGACAAGATCGGGGATGACATCCGTGTTTATTCCGGGTATCATCACGATGTTCGCCTTGACGACCATTCCCATTTCAGCACAGATGCGGATACCTTCCATCTGGTTTTCCAGAAGGATGCCGGCCCCTTCGGTGCCTTTGTGGATCTTTCCGTCCCAAAGGACGTTCCTGTAGATCTTGGAACCTGTTTCAGCATCGGGGGCGTTGATGGTTACAGTGACGAACCTCACTCCGCAGTCGTAGAGCCTCTTCGCCTTTTCGGGGAGCAGAAGTCCGTTCGTGGAGATACAGGGGATCAGATCGGGATACCTTTCCTTGATGAGTTCCAACGATGTGAACGTCTCCTCGTTGGCAAGGGCGTCTCCAGGTCCTGCGATACCTATGACTTTCAGATTGGGGATCTTTTCAAGAACGATCCCTATTTTGGAAACAGCCTCTTCGGGAGAAAGTACCTTGCTCGTTATCCCGGGGCGTGATTCGTTGCTGCAGTCGTATTTCCTGTTGCAATAGTTACACTGTATGTTGCATTTCGGAGCGACGGGAATATGCATGCGTGCAAATTCGTGATGTGCATTCTCGTTAAAACATGGATGAGTGAGAATTGCCGCTTCGATAGCAGGTTCAAGAGCCACAAAGCACGATTGGATTCCCCCTATATATTATGACTTAAGGGGTGTTGTGAAGGGTATGTACTTCGAATGCGTGTGCAGATCGGACCGTTAGCGAATATTGATACTGTAAGAAAGTATCCGCTAGAACATGGTAATCACTATCGAGGACGATCCGCGCGATATCGTCCGTCTGTTGTCCAATATGAACAGCAACATGCCGGTGAACCGTCGCACCCTTGTGGATTATATCGATAACGGGGGTAATACGTTCACCACCCGTTCGGGGGCGGAGTGCACCTTCGACCGTTCTGCAATAGAATATCTCGATTCGTTCTGTACCACGCAGGAGAAACTTACGCTCAGGCTTCCGATCTTCGTTTACACGGATGTTTCGGCAGAAACCAGTTGCTGGAAGATAGAAGGTAAAACCGAGGTTGCGGTGGTTTCACGTATCCTCGGACGCTCTGTTCACTCGGCAGATCACCTTCCTGTGTACTATCCTGACCTGAAAACTCTCAAAAACAAGCTTTCAGACCTGGTTTTCACGATATTTACCCCGTAATCTATGATTTTGACAGAAAATTATATATACTATCCTGTATAACAGGGGTCTTGCGTGAAACACAAGATTCACGTGGTTGACTCGTTTAAACGAAGTCGATTGAGATAACGAAGGAGCGTTCGTTTCTTCGGTTGCCTGGTTGGTTCGGAAGGTTTATATACAACTTCTGCTTACAACTGCTTACCGAAGTGCGAGGCACTTCTGATACATGCACCCTGTGAGTCGCTGAGACTCTTCGGGGGAAGTGGTCT
>JAKSHW010000173.1 GCA_024399195.1 archaeon
GATATCCTGCCGGTACGGCGGCCGTTGACCTCCAGGGACACATTGCGGAGCAGGGAACGGCCGTCCGGATCGTATGCCGTGGAAACACGGGACACGGTGTATTTTCCAGGCATCCGTCATCCCACCGTCATCCTGACACCGTCGCGGAGATTGTCACGGAAACGCCGTTCGTCGTAGTCCTCCAACGGTATACCGTCGAGGCGTGTCTCCTTTATACATGCGGGCATAAGGCTCTTCGCAGGGGAAAAATCCATGATGTCCCTGTAGAAACGGTGGGTGACGAACACCAGGGTCCTGGGGGCTATGTCGGAGACGGCCTTCCGTATGTTGTCCACACGGACCGCGTAGGGCCTGTCCTTACAGATCTCCAGGACGGAACGTCTGAAGGTCACTCCGTATCCGGTAAGACCCAGACCGTTCCACAGGTCGTCGAGGACGCCTATGGCGATGAGATGGATGGCGGACTCGTTGACGTCGTCCGAGAAACCGGCGAACGGATTCGTGACATAGTCCGGATCGCCGCGTTCAGGACCGTAGGTCCTGCGGTACATCAGAAGCATGTTCTGCAGCCTGGTCTTCGACAGAGGGGCTTCACCGTCCACCGCCAGGATGACCAGGATATCGGTTTCGGAAAGACCCTCGAGGTCCATACGCAGGAATTCCTGTTCTTCGGTCATTGTACTGCCTCTCCATCGGTATCGGTCAAGGTGATTATGATTCTATCCCCGTTCTCGGAAAACTCCTCCCTAAACTTGATATGAAGTCCTTTCTTTCCCAGGGTATCACAGAATCTGTTGAAATAGAGTAGAGACCAAAGGTCCTTGTCCCTGATGCGTTTCCATGTGTTCTCCGACCACCGATGTCTTGAAGAGTCTTCGGAGACATGTCTGACCAAAGCCTTGCGGAACAACGATATCTTATCGGGATCCGGAACCTCATCCCTGACCTGATGGAAACAATCGATGAACGGACGGTCCCATACTTTCAATCTGGAACGGAAGGAACTGTCGGAACCGTAACGCCGCATTATATCGTCAGAAACCACTATACGTGAATAGACCGCAGCCTTGGACTCGGTCTCGTAAGCATCCACTATCGCTGAACCGGCGATGAAATCCTCCGGATCCCGGGGAACATGGTCCAACGTACCCAAGACCATCCCCCCACGTAGGAACAGACCGTGGTAGCATACCATATCGAACTGTATCGCGGACACCACATCTGAGACATGGGTAAGGGATTCGGAAGAAACATCTTCGAAATACAACAGGACGTTGTCCGAGAACATCTTCGAATGTTCCTTGGGAACGAGGTCCTTCACATGGAGGTAGAGTCCGTCCAACCCGCTGAGGTAACGTTTCAATTCATCCTCGTCACCGTTCTTCAAAACATCGGAAGAACCGAGGACGTCGAGGAACACGACGATATGTTCCGATACCGGGGAGGGATCTGCATGTTCGACCATATGTAATCCCCGACGGAGTCCGTATGCAGGTATTACATCATATCCACTACAGTTAACGGTAACTGCACAGACTGACCTCGATATAACCTGTTCAAAACGTCCCTGCCCCTGTCGGTAAGCTTCCATATAGGGGCCTTCGATGAACCTTCGTTTATCACAAGACCATACGCCTTCAAAAGATTGAGATGGGGAGACAATGCACTTGCTTTCATTCCGGTCGCCTTCAGAAGAGCAGGATGGTCCATAGGTTCATGACCATGGAACCGTTCGAGAACGAATCTTGTCTTTTTCTTACTGTTCAGTACGGATATCTCGGACAACCGATCGACCTGGATCTCGATTATATCGTCACGACCGTATTCGTTGTATTTCCCTTCCTGCACATAGTACAGGTCTGCACCGATGGCATAGGCGGCACTGCAGGCTGCACCTGACATGATCGACGTGCCTCTTGTGAAATTGATGTAGAACCGACAACCGGGGTGAGCTTCCCTTTCATTACGTGCGATATCTATGACCGCACGGTACACCTCGTTGTAATCGAACTGGTTCGTTATCTCGAAAACCTCCACGTCGAACACCATGGCGTTCTTGAAACGGGTTATGACCTCTTCCTCCACCGCCCCGTAGTCTATTGATTCCCCATCGACGATTTCCTTTCCACGTTTATTGATCAACCAGATCTTGTCCTTGCGTCCTGAATGCTGTACCGCCGCCAAAGCAATCTCAGCTTTCCTACCAAGGGTTATGATATGTACGCCGTATTCCATTATTCAGATTATTACTGAATGATTCATATAATTTATTATATCATCTATGAAGATACACCTATGTCATGCCAAACATAACTGATTGGAACAACGATGCGTTCCTAAACTCGAGGAAAACGAAAGGATTAGGCTACGACCACCTTCTGTTCGGAACCGGTCTGATGAACGATAGAATGGTTGACCTCACAATGGCCATGCTCGGATACTACCGTCTGAAGGTAACCTATGGGGACTGCAAAGGAAACGAAGCAAACGATATCAAGAAAGTCACCGACGAAGAATTCCTTTCGATGACATTCGGTAAGCAGAAGTCGATTATCGAATACGCAGGCACCCATTTCGACAAAGATTCGGATGCGATGAAAAAGATTCTCGAGAAGAGGAACTACTTCATCCACAATTTTAGACTCGATTATCTTCGGAACAACTCGATACTCTCTAGCACGTTCAACGAACTGAAGGACCTCATTCTATCTATCAGAAAACAACAACACAGGTTCCAACAGAGCATCCAATCAAGCAAATCACAATCTAAAAAGGATAAGAACCAACAAAAAAACAATACCTCCAAGAGGACTTTGAAAGTAGACAGAGAAGAACTGATCTCATTCATTAACGAATGTCTAAATGAATATGGCGATTCAAACCTAAACAATGGACCCACTATTAGTCTGACACGCATTGCAGGACTAGTGAATGAAAAGTATCCCAACATCGACTACAGACAATTTGGTGGAAAAAACAAATTCAAAAACATGGTCATCAACCTTGGATTCAAAATTATGTAAATGTTCAATAAATATGTTAAAAAATATTATAAAATGAATAATGAGATGACAGATTGACATACAACCATCTTTCGTTCGAAAAAGTAAAGAAACAAATGACAGAACAACGTCTCTGCAGGAAGGAGTATCTGCTCCTCTTCGCACTGATGGCGTTCGCCTTTGCACCGAGCATCAACCAGCTCATCGTGGACCGTCTCGTATCGGGACTCGGTTCCGATGTGCTGAACATAGCAGGACAGATCGAATGGTTCGACCTGTTCAACGAGACCATACTCGCGTTCCTGACCGTCCCCATGTACTTCGTGTTCAACAGGGCGAAGGACGATGACGACCTGGGGTCGAGGATAAACCAGACCTTCACGCTCGGGTTCGTGGCATACACCCTGGTCTCCGTCGGGATATACCTCTATGCGAACACCCTGACCGCCTACATGGAGGCCCCCTCGGAAAGCATCGGCTACCTGAGGATGGAGACCATGGGGTTCGTCTTCGGGTTCGTCTCTTCGTACATGTACGTGGTGTTCGTGAAAAGGGGAAGGTACAACTA
>JAKSHW010000174.1 GCA_024399195.1 archaeon
GTCCTTCATGCGGAGCTGTACCACGTCGGCACCGCCTTCGTAGCAGAGCCTGGCGGCCTCGGTCTCGGAGGTCTCCCCAAGCATATTCCTGTCTGTCACTGCGTATAGTTCGAACATAGGTTCCACCTTGCACGTTCCCCTACGGTCGAGGGGTCGATATTGAAAAGACAGTCCATAAGGGCGGTTTTGAACGATCCCGGCCCCTTGCACATCTTCTCTGCGTCTTCGGACGCCACGTTGAACGTCGTTATCGCGGACGCCACGGACCCTGCCGATGCACCGCAGGCTCCTACGAAGCATCCGATGACCGATGACAGCATACATCCCGTCCCGGAGACGTTCTCCATCATCGGGGACCCGTTCTCGAGCTCCATCACCGTCTTACCGTCGGACACGTAGTCCACGGGTCCGGAGGCGGCGACCACGCATCCGTGTCTGGATGCGAGGGCTTTCACCGCTCCTGCGACGTCACCGGCATCCCCGGAGTCCACTCCGCGTACGGTGCCTGCCATTCCGGCCATGACACATATCTCCCCGGCGTTGCCTTTGATCACCGAGACCTTCACGCGGTCCAGTATCGTCCTGACGCAGGCGGTCCTGTACTCCGTCGCCCCCGCTCCCACGGGATCGAGCACCACTGGGATGCCTTTGGAGTTGGCGACCTTTCCCGCGACCAGCATCGATTCCACGGTACGGGGGTTCAGGGTCCCGATGTTCAGCACCACCGCGGACGCGAGCCCCACCATCCCGGGGACATCCTCCGCGGCATCGCTCATGACGGGGGATCCGCCTGTGCAGATGCACACGTTGGCGCAGTCGTTGACCGTGACGTAGTTCGTGATGTGGTGGACCAGAGGGCGGGCATCCCTGACCTTCGAGAGACAGTCTGTCGCTAAACGTTCCATTGGCGGCTGATTGGGGCGAGCATATTAGGAACTTTTCAGGGAACGGACATGGAGTACGGCTGATAGGGTCGACCATAGGCGTTCCGATGTATGTTTGAGGGGGTTGGATACATCTGGTGTATGTTTATCTCCGTTTTTCTTTCTTTAAGGTTATATAGAATGTCGGGAATCGTAGGGTGTTTAACATGGCAAATGCCGGAGAAGACAACACAAGGAAAAAAGAGAGGGAACCTATCACCTATCTCTGTTCTATCATTTTGCTTGTTGCCTGCATAGCTGTGATCGGAACATTCGTTTACGATCACTACATCGCAGACGACAAAGAGACCATCGATACCGGTGATACTGTCGAACTGAACTACACCGGTGCGTATTACAACTTCTATGACGAAGGTGGAGCGATCTTCCAGACCACTGTCTCGAGCATCGATGACAACTCCAAATACCTCTACTCCCCCGGATACAGCTTCGCTTCCGGTACCATCTCCATGACCGTTGGTTCCGGTAAGTACCTCGCAGGATTCGAGGACGCAGTCAGGGGACACAAGGTCGGAGACACCGTCAAGGTCCACCTCACTGCAGAGGAAGGATACTGGCTCGGCGGATACTGGTCCAACCTCTACTCTGCCAAGACCCTCGCCGACACCTCCACCCTTTCCGTCAGCTACACCGTGGCCGAGTTCGGAAAGATCTACGACAAGCAGGCATATGGAGAGAAGTTCGATTCCAAGCTCGGAATCCCCGCCATCGCCATCCTCGATTCCCAGGCAGGTAACGTCATCGTCACCTTCTACCCCGAGGCAGGAAAATCCTACACCAGCGGAGACGTCGTATACAAAGTGAACACCGTCACCGAGACCGAGTTCACCTACGAGGTCCAGTACGACTTCGTCAAGACCGGCAAAACCATCGAGCCTGTCGACGGAGAGAAGTTCAACGAGGTCAGGATGGTCGAGATCAACGGCGACCTTATCTGCGGTCTTTCCCTTGACGGAAAATCCATGATCGTCAAGAACTCCGCCGAGAGGAACAACATCGACCTCTACTTCACCATCGAGATCGTAAACTGATTATCTTTACACAGACCGTCCTTCCCCGACCGGGTCGGGCGGTCTTCCACCTTTGTTTTTTGTGACGGTTCGATACAGGTTTTCCGTTGGGTACGGTTTTTATTGATTCCGGTATGTGGGTCGGAGGACGGTATAAAAATAGACCCACAGGCCATAGGGCCTATGGAAAATGGTTTCAGACGAACCTTGCGAGCTTGGATACGACGTCCGCAGGGTTCTTTCCGAACAGGTTGATGACCGTTCCCTTGTTGCCGGATTCGACTATGGCATCGGGGAATGCGTCGCAGTCCTCGAATATCTCCCTGAACGCGGCGGATATGTGGGACTGGTCGCACCTTCTGGCGTAGACGAGTCTGAGCTTCGCGGCCCTCATGTCCTCTACGATGTCCTTGGTGCTTCTGAAAGTCACCATAGACCTGACGTCCTTGTCCGATTTCATGGCCTCAAGGAGGATGTAGGAGAGATGTTCCCCCGCACCGTATTTCACAGGTCCGCCTTTTTTGACCATGCCGTTATGGACGAACATGCGTCTGTCGATACCTGCGATGTCCTCGGGCCCATGGGGATTGTCCTTGGAATAGACGAAGTTCAGGCCCTCTCTGGGTACAAGTTCCACGGGAATCTTGGCGATGAGGTCCTCGACCCCTTTGTCAAGGGCCCTTATATGGTCCACCGCATCGCTGTTCTCCTTCTTTATCAGAGTGATCTGGGGATTGACCACGGGGACTCCTTCTCCGACGGAGTACTGGGTGGCTATGGACTTCTGGATCATCTTCCTGGACTCGAGCACGGACGTTACGAGGTCGAGACCGTTCGCCATGTTGGCGGTGATGAACGCCGAAAGGGTGCAGCCCGATCCATGTCCCGCTTCCTGGATCCTGGGGTTTCTTATCCTGGTGATCCCGGACGACAGGTACAGGTAGTCGGTGACTGTCTTGGTGGCCATGTGGCCGCCCTTCAGGAGGACGGAGGAACCCTGTTTGCCGATGAGCTCGCAGGCGTATGTGACGTCGTCCTCGTTGTCGATCCTCATATCGGCGAGCACCTCGGCCTCGTGGCGGTTCGGTGTCACCAGTTCGCATATGGGAAGAAGTTTCTCCTTCAGTGCACGTACATAGGTTTTGTCGTACAGTCTGTCGCCCACTGTGGCGACCATGACAGGGTCTACGATGAGCGGTACCTCATGGTCTTCGAGGGTGTCCGCTACAGTTTCTATGATTTCGGCACTGTAAAGCATGCCGGTCTTAACGGCTTTGATATCGCAATCGGAAAGGACAGCATCCAGCTGTGCCTTCACGGCTTCGGCCGACATGGGATATATTCCGCTGACCTTGCACGTGTTCTGTGCGGTCACAGCGGTGATTACCGTGGCGGCGTGGACTCCCAGCGAGGCCATTGCCTTGATATCCGCCTGGATACCGGCGCCTCCGACCGAGTCCGATCCTGCCACTGTCAATGCAGTTCTCATGTAATCGGTTGATATACGGGGTCATTATTAAAGTTGGGTCAAAATGTAATTTTGCGGGATACTGTTTCCGATACCGATACGGATGGTATGTCCG
>JAKSHW010000175.1 GCA_024399195.1 archaeon
ACTAGGGAATGACTTGGTTTTCCAAATAGCCAGCAAAGATAAAAACCACCTTTCGATGTATTTTAGTTGCGATACACAAACAGGCCGAAAGGCTATCCCTCATAGATGTTTCGTTCATCATAAAAAGTACGTCCGTACGGTCTGTTGTGCCAACGGGAAAAGGATGAACTTTGGTCCGCTTCAGAACAAGAATACGTGCTAAGATACCCGAACCAATGATAATGTGACGATGACCTTGGGGCACAAGGTCATCGTCGATGCCGTGTTCAGGGACATGGGGCTCGATGTTTTCTTGGATGGTCTCAAAAGGGACCAGGGCAACAGTGTGGCTGCCGAGACGGTCGCCCTGGTCGCCAACTCGGTCGAGATGACCGGTATTTCGGTGAACAGGCTCGACAGGATGATCGAGAAAGATATTGTCCGAGAGGAATACGGGCTGGAATCCAATACTGCAAGGTCGATCTACCGCACCGTGGACAGGTTGGGCGGGAATTCAGACAGGATCGTTGCATTTCTTGGGGAGACGATGAAGAGGAAGTACGGTCTGCGGATGCAGACCGTGTTCATGGACTGGACCTCGTTGTTCTTCGAGGCACCTCAGCAGGGAATTGTCAGAGTAGGTTACTCACGTGACCATCGGCCCGACAGGCCGCAGGTCACGATCGGCCTGAGTATGGACAGGGATTCGGGGATGCCTGTCGGATTGACGGTGAATGCGGGAAACATCCTGGATGTAAGTCATTTCGAGGATACCTTCGAACAGATCAGACCCCTTCTGCCGGAAGATGCCCTGATAGTGTTCGACAACGGAGCGTATTCCAGGAAGAACTCGGCCCTTCTGGACGAAGCCGGAATCGGCTTCGTCACACGCCAGCAGCTGAATGCCTCCGACGATAAATTCGCCAAGGCGCATGCCGATGATTGGATACGTATCGATGACGACATTTCATACCAGCTCATCAAGGGCAATCGGGGGAGGAAACGGTACCTGTTCAGGTCGGACGTACGCAGGGCGTACGTCCTGAACTCCTACAGAAGCAAAGCCGAACGTGATTACGACGAGATGGAGTTCATCTCGAAGGGGATAGATGCAGGTAAGAAACCGAGGAAGAAGTACAGGAACTCCAACTGCTTCATCAGCACCCACCTCTCGTACCAGTTCCCCCTGAAGGTTTTCAGTAGGGAGGAGGCCATCGATAAGGCCGTGACCTCGATGATCTCCGGCCGCGAGGGATTATTCGTGCTCTCGACGAACCGTGAATTGTCAGCATGGAAGGTCCTCGAACTGTACCGTGCAAGGGGCCAAGTGGAGACTGCATTCAGGGATCTGAAGCATGGCATCGACCGGAGGCCGGCCAGATGTACGAGCGAAATGGCCATCAAAGGTAGGATCCTGATCAGTTTCCTTGCACTTTTCTGCATGTCGATGGTGAGGTTCCTGTATCCGCAGTACAGGAACCTCACCGCTGAATCATTGTGTGAGGAACTGGGCTCGTTCTCACTTACGGTTCTGGTGAGGAAAGGTGAGCCGAAAAGAAGGATCTTCAGCAATTTCGGACCTCTGATCAGACTGATCCGGGGCGATAATCGGCCCGAATGGGTGCCGAAGGCACCCGATCAGGCCACAATCGACCGGTTCTCTGTCTGAAAAACCGTAACCGGGAACGGGAAAAACAAATGCAATAACCGATACGGGTCAGCGGGAGTTCGGAAAACCCTTTCGAGGAGAGGCGGGCAGATTTATGGTTGACACCCTTGTTTTATGTCACTATCGGTCACTTTCGGTACTTTCGGTCATCTCCCCCTGTGAATATTATATATGGTTCCCGGAGTTAGGAAATCAATGACGGACAGCATGTACACCGCGGTGAAACTATGCCTATATCCCAGCAGGGAACAGCAGGAGTTCTTCGATACGATGATCGAAGATCTCCGCTATGTGTACAATGCCTGTCTGTATTATCTCAAACATGTGTTCGTCCATCAGAACGGAAGGATCTGTTCCCAGTTCGAACTCAACACCTTCTGCGGGAAACTGTGGCGCAGGAATCCATGGCTTCACGGCATCTACAACAACAGTATGTTCGAGACCGCCGCCCGTGCCAGGCAGGCCTTTGTGAAATGCAGGGAGAATGCCAAGAAACGCAGGAGGGACACCGGATGCAGGCAGTACCCCAGATACAGGGGTCTCGGTCAGTTCACCTCCTTCGGCTATCTTTCCAACAGGGCGTTCCGCATCTACGATGCGGACGACAACGGGAAGGCGAAACGCTATGTCGAGATGGGCAAGATGCCCGGAAGGGTGCGTGCACGCAACATGCAGGGGATCATCGGTATACCCAAGACTCTCCGCGTGCACAGGAAGGATTACGGGACCCACTTCAGATATTACTGCTCATTATCAATCGAACTTCCCGAAGGATATGAGGAGGGCGTGTTCGAAATGGAGGAACTCCTCGGTATGAAGATAAGGGGACCGATCGGTATCGACCTGGGTCTCGGACATGTCGCCTATTTTTCTGACGGAACGGTGTTTGATAATCCCCGTACCTATGCAAGGGAGATCGACGAGTTCCGCAGGCTGGGCGAGAAGTACTCCAGGAGCATCGGTACACCCGGAGAGAAGAAGGCAAGATCGAAACTGGTACACAAATATGAGAGGACACAGAATATTAAGACTGAACTGAGGAACCGTATCGTGAACGAAGCCGTATATGGCCACGATTTCGTGGCCGTGGAGGGCCTCTCCCTCGGACATATGAGGGCGAGGGCCAGGGGAAAGGCAATGATCCGCTCCTACAACGACGCATCCTTGGGAAGCATCATCGACGGACTGTGCAGGAAGTCGCAGAAGACTCAGTGCAGCGTGGTGAAGGTGGACCCGAGGAATACATCACAGCTCTGTTCCGAATGCGGCATGATGGTCAGGAAGGACCTGACTGTAAGGGTGCACAGATGTCCGAATTGCGGATTCACCGCAGACAGGGACTACAATGCATCACTGAACATACGCAACAGGGGGTTGGCCGGCAACCCTTCCTCTGCGTCAATGAGGAGAATCACCGAACCCATCACCTCCGCCTGACAAGGCGGTTACGACGGGCGACGTACCAACACACCGTGAGGTGTGGTTCGCCAAATCTGGCGAACTCAGGTTGAAAGAATGACCGACTTCCCGGAACGCCTTGGACCCATAAGGACCTTGATTATGTCCACGTTGTAGACAGGTCGGATCATTTCAAGGAATCTTTCCCTCTTCACGAGATTCGTCTGCATCAATATCCCCCAAGGGTTTGATGATACATATACTTTGATAAATTCGAAAAAATTCCGGATTTGTCAAAGTTAGCTGTACTGGCAACCGAGGGGGTTTGAAAACCAAATTATGCGCGTGTAAGTAATTGGGAAAAAGGAGTTTGCAGAAGGGTATTTAAGTTCAGAAATCGAAGATCTGGATGCCCGAATCCACCTCTTTCGGCATCGGCACATTGAAGATCTTGAAGAGTTCGCGCTGCCTCTTGTCGATCTCCGCAA
>JAKSHW010000176.1 GCA_024399195.1 archaeon
TATTCCTTGGCCTTCAGATAGGTCTGCACAAGGGACTCGAGTTCCTCTAACCTGTCATATCCGCCCGCCCTCACCATCGCCGGGATCATATGGGTGGTGATAACCGCATAGCTGCGGCGTTTGGCCTGCATTCCCTCCCCCGGATTGTCTATGATGTACGGATTTATGTTCGGAAGGTTCCCCAGGATTATGTCAGGGTCGCATTCCGATGAAAGACCTGTCCCTTTCCCCGGAAGCCATTCCAAGGTACCGTGGGTACCCATATGCACCACTGCATCTGCTCCCCATACGTATTTCAACCATCTGTAGAAGGCAAGATACTGATGGGGAGGTGCGGCCTCGGTGTCATGGTACGCGTCGACGGTACATTTCCCACGGTCAGGCTGGAAACCGATGAAGACGTTGCCGTTCATTATCCCCGGGAGCAAAAGGTTCCCCTCATGGACATGTAGGTCGCCAGGCGGTTCGCCCCAGGCCCCCACATACCTCTTCTGTGCGGATTCGGCTATCTCGGAGAACCATTCGAAATATCTCTTGGGGGACACCGTGTCGACGGCAGTATCCCTTATCTGATCATCCGAAATAGAGGAATCGTCATTGGTTATACCTGCAAGCAACCTCTCCACAAGATCGCGTCCGTCCTCAGGGACCCAATCCAAAGAATAGCCGCACTGGGACATTTGTTTTAACAGGTTAGATACGCTCTCCGGGGTATCGAGACCGTAGCCTCCGCCCGCAAGGTCCTGACGTGGAGGATACATGTATACCAGCACGGCGACCTTCCTCCCGCCGTTGGGGATATGCCTCAATTTTGCCCATAGGAAAGCGGTCTCCGAAAGCATCCTGCAACGGTCCTCGATGGGCATAACGTGGTACGTACCGTCTTCCCGTCTTACGGAACCTCCGAACGGGACGCCGTCTATCTGACCGTCGTATTCGGGGTCCACCACGCTCATAGCGATATCGGCCGCGGTCAAACCAAGCGGACTGTCCTTCCATTTCGAAGGAGGACCGTAAAGGTTTATCGCCTGTATGACGGGAACGCCCATGGTCTCGAAGAAATTGTCCTTGCAGACCTGCATGCCGGAACCGGGCTGTGCGAGAACGGTCTGAGAGAAACCCATGGTCTCGATGATGCTATCGAAGACCGGTCTTCCGTCACGCATCAAATGTTCCTTCACTATGCGTTTCACACCCATCGCACCTGTGACCGCGTTCTCACCCGAGGAAAGGAACACAGGCACAGGTTCAGCACCGAACTCCTCGAGATAGCGATAGATAGAATCCACGAAGTCGATGTTGTGGTCCAACCAATACTTCTGCAAAAACAGAATGCCTACCACAGGCCTTCCCGAGCTACCTACGTCTTTCAGACCTTCACCCAAGGTGAATGATCCTTTTCCGGGAATGTAGACCCCTTCGTTCATAGGGATCACGGGATCGGGAAGGACGTTGTGTTCCCCGCCGAAGGTGTTCAGGACCCATAGCAGGGTGGAACGGTGGTTGTCGTCTCCCCCGATGGACTCGTAACGCATAAGGAGATCGTATTCCTCATCGGACTGCCTGAAAAGATGACGGTATTCCGCGATAGTCTCGGGCTCGGTACTTCTCAGCAGTATCGAACATCCCGATACGGCGATACGCTCCATGAACCTGCGGTAATGCCTGAAATGGGTAAGGTCGCCGTGGACGTTGATCTCCGCGAAGTCGCATGAACAGAAATCCTCCATGAACGCGGGGATCTCCTCGGGGTGTTCGTCGAGGTAGACCGAATCGGAACCTATGACGCTTATGTCGTGGCCTTCGGAGACCAGTTTCCCGGCCACAGGCCTGAGAACGTCATCGTATTTTCCGTTGACACCGAGACAGGCGATCCTTACCATGTTAACCCTGTAGAATCATGGTCGGAGTATTAATCCATATAGCGTACACGGATCGTACCTTCTTCTGCGGAGCACGGAATACGCTTTTTAATCGGACATTTATGACAATACCATGAAAATGAAGTTGGTGTTCGTATCCGTACAGACGGCGGACGCACGCACATTGGCCCTCCCCTCCGAAAGGCTCAGGGACATAGGTATCGAACCTGAGGTCTTCGCAATCAATTCGGATGATGTGGACGACGATGTGCTCCAGCTTCAGGAACTGCTCCGCAGGACGAAGGACGCCGACTTCGTGTTCCTCAGATGCATGTCGGACACCGCCCGCTTCAAACGTTTCAACAAGTTCGAGTCGGTCCTCGGCGAATGCAAGGGCCTGACACTTCTGTACTCGGGCAATGCGGAGGTCTCTCTGATGTACCGTGACCGGTTCAAGGGAACCGATGCGGAATATGCGGAGATCGCCAGGTACGCAGCGTCACGCGGACCGGAGAACGACTACGGTATGCTGAGGTGGGTCGCCAAAAAACTAGGCATCACCGACCTGGAACCTCCGGAACCCATCGTTCAGAGGACGGACGGCATCTATCACAAAGGGATGGACAGGGACATCACGTTGGACGATTACCTGAAAACCCTCGATCCCTCCAGACCAACCGTAGGGATCATGTTCGCAAGCACGCTATGGGTCTACGACAACCTCGCACACATAGACGTCCTCACCGAGACCCTCGAAAGGAAAGGGATGAACACCATCCCCATGTTCTACTCCGCCATATCATATTCCGTCAAAGATAGCGAGGGGACCAAGAAGTTCGTGAGGAAGTACTTCACCAAGGACGGGAAATCCCTTGTCGACGTGTTGATCGTAGTCACATCCTTCTCGGTACTGTCCACATCGCGTACCGAGATGGGTGTCGGGACCATCGATTCCGAGAACTTCTACCGCCATATGCTCAACGTCCCCGTGATACACGCCCTCACCGTCACCGGGGAATATGCGGATTTCGAGACGGACAAGATAGGTCTAGGCAAACACGACATCACCGCATCGGTGGCCTTTCCCGAAATAGACGGCAACATCATCGGATATCCCATAACGTACACCCCCAGGAAGAGCGGCAAAAAGAAGGCCATACCCATCGTCGACAGAATCGAACGCATCTCCGAACTCGCGTACAACTGGGCGAAACTGAGGTACATTCCTCCTTCGGAACGCAAAGTGGCTATCCTCATGTGGCAGTCCCGTCCCGATTCGGGATGCATCGGAAACGCCGCAGGTCTCGATACTTTGGAAAGCGTGTCGGAGATACTGAAGAAATTGGATTCGAAAGGATACATAGTCGATAACGTCCCCTCGTGTGGGAAAGAGCTCACCGAAGAGATCCTCGACAACGTCACCAACGACCTCGACTCCATGTCCATCGAGACCGTCAGGAAGAAGGCCGCGGCCCTGATGGATAGGAAAGAGTACCTGGAATTCTACAAGGATATCCCCGAATGGGACAGGGGAATGACCGAAAAGGATTGGGGAACCCCTCCGGGCGAGCTCATGGTGGACCGCGACAAGATCATCGTTCCCGGGATCGTCAAAGGGAACGTGTTCGTGGGGTTCCAGCCCCTCAGGGGATTGGCCGACAA
>JAKSHW010000177.1 GCA_024399195.1 archaeon
TGTCACACAGGGGAGTTCAAGCTCCCGCAGATCAGTCACGCATGCAACGAGGTTCCTACCCGTTGCAATGCTTCTTGCTTTGATCACGGTCATTCTATCGTTCGGGGCCGTAGGTTCCGATGCGGATGATGACGACGAGTTCGCTTGCGGGAACTTTATGACATATTCCCTCGACAATGGAACTCTGACCATTTCCGGTGAAGGTGACATGTATGGTTACCTCACCACCACTGTGAACGGTGTCAAGGTCACCAATGCACCTTGGGGCCAGACCTCTGCCCCCATTAAGAACCTCGTTGTTGGAAACGGCGTGACTTCCATCGGAAAGTACGCGTTCTACGGTTGTTCCGCACTTGTCTCCGTCTCTCTTCCCGACACTCTCAACTCCATAGGTGCCGATGCGTTCTATGGATGTAAGCTTTTGAAATCGATCAACATCCCCTCATCCGTCAATTCCATCGGAACCTATGCGTTCTACGGATGTAAGGCGTTGACCGCTATGGATATGCATGCGGTCTCCACCATCGGTGCATACTCCTTCTATGGTTGTACCGCCCTTAAGACCGTCGACCTCGGTTCGGCATCCACTGTGGGACTTTCCGCATTCAGGGGATGCACCGCCCTGACCTCAGCCAACCTCAGTTCTGTAACCTCTATCGACAGCTACGTGTTCTATGGATGTAAATTGTTGAACAATGTCGTTCTCGGACCTGTCGTCACCATCAGCGGTTATTCGTTCTACGGGTGCAAGGCACTCGTGTCCCTGGACCTGCCTGAGGCCGTCTCCACCATCGGAGACTATGCGTTCAACGGATGCACCGCCCTTGTCGACATCGATCTTTCCAACCTGGTCACCATCGGTAACTATGCGTTCAACGGATGCACCGCCCTTGTCGACCTTTCCCTCGATTCCGCCATGTCTATCGGTGTATCCGCATTCGCAGGATGCACCGCCATCTCCCACATCTCATTCCCCCCTATGAGCAGAGCAGTGGATCTCGGTAGCGACTTCACTGTCAACATCTCTGCATCCGGCGAGAAGCCTGAATATTCCATCACCCCTTCCCAGAACGGAAGGATCACCATGGCATCCTACGGTAACAAGGATACCTACGGATACCTCTTCTACAACGGAACCCAGATCGCGGCCAACGACGACGGAGGAAACGAATGTAACTTCTCCATCTCCTACAATGTCGAGGCCGGAAAGACCTACACCCTCCGTGTGAAGCTTTATTCCACTTCCGCCATCGGATCGTTCGGTGTCACCGTCACCGGTGTACCTGCAACGGTCTCTCCCTCCGGAGGATCCGTCTTCTCGGTCTCCAGCGATTCCTTCAACGGACTCACCTTCTACGAGTCCAACAAGACCACTGTGATCAACCCCCTTGCCCAGAACCTTTCCGATACCGAGTTCTTCGGTGCCGGAGATGGAAAACTGTATGCTTTCGATCCTCTGAGCGTAATTCCCCACACCCATGTCCCTGGTGACCTCACCGTCGTCTCCGAACCCACCTGTACCGCCTCTGGAACTTCCGTCATCTGCTGTACCGATTGTGGAGAGGTCCTCGAAACCTACACCGTTTCCGCCCTCGGACACACCCGTGGTGAACCTGTCACTGTGTTCGAACCCACCTGTACCGCCCCTGGATCCATCGAGGTCCGCTGTACCGTCTGTAACCAGGTCGTCGAGACGACCGGTACCTCCGCCCTCGGTCATGCGATCGTCGACCACATCGCTAAGACCGCAACCTGTACCGAGCACGGATGGGACGCATACGTCACCTGCGACAGGTGCGACTACACCACCTACAACGAGGTCGCAGCCCTCGGACACACCGAAGGCGAGCCCGTGGTCGTGACCGTTCCCACCTGTACCGATGCAGGGGTTTCCAAGATCTACTGTACCGTCTGCAACGAGCTCCTCGAGACCGTCACCGTGACCGCCCTCGGACACGATCTTGTGAACCATGCCGCAAAGGCCGCAACCTGTACCGAGCACGGATGGGACGCATACGTCACCTGTGACAGGTGCGACTACACCACCTACAATGAGGTCGCAGCCCTCGGACATAACATCGTCCACTACGACGCTTCCGCCCCTGCACTCGGTAAGGACGGATGGAACGCATACGACGCCTGCAGCCGTGGTGACTACACCACCAAGGTGACCATCCCCGCCTACGAGTTCGCCGTCACCTACCTTATCGACGGAAACGAGTACGCGATTCAGTACTACCGCACCGGAGACGTCCTCGCATACCCTGAAAACCCTGTTGAGAACGTGGACTTCGAGGTCCCCTCCTACTATGACGAGTACATCTTTGCCGGATGGGATGTCGCAGAGGGAACCGCGGTCGGTTCCACCATGGATGTCAACGCGGTAATCACCAAGGTCTACAGCCTCTTCACTGTCTCCTTCGAGTTCGGTGAGTACTCCGTCACCTACAAGGCCGGTTACGGATCCTCCGTCACCGTGCCCCCCATGATCCCCTACAAGGCCCCCGTCGACGGTACCACCTATGCCTTTGCCGGATGGGACGGTTACACCGAGGGAATGACCGTCGAGAACGACCTTGTGTTCACTGCGGTCTTCACCGAGAACAACAAGTACACCGTGGAGATCATTTTCGACAACGGAAACTCCGAGACCATCAGCGTCATCGGAGGTCAGACCGTTCCCAACGATGTCGGAGTCCTCGAATACTACAAGGACGAGAACTACCACGGACAGTGGTTCGGTTCCAACGCCATCACCGGAGACACCACCCTCTACGCAGTGGTCACCATCTCCGATGAGATCAACGACGACGTGTCCTGGTACCTCGATGCGTCCACCGGGTTCCTCACCATCACCGGAGAGGGAAAGATCCCCGATTACAAGTACGCCTCCTCCACCCCCTGGTACGCTTTCCGTGAGCACATCACCGACCTGGAGATCGGAGACGGTATCACCTACATCGGAAAGCACGCTTTCCAGCACTGCTGCAACCTTGTGTCCGTGAACCTTTCCGACACCGTCGAGAAGATCATGGAGGACGCCTTCAAGGACACTCCCATCAACAATATCGTCTTCGGTACCGGGCTCGTGTACCTCGAGGATGCCTTCGAGGACCTCCACGGTGCCTTCGTAGAGGTCTCCGGAACCTTGGACAACGGCGTCACCTGGACCCTTACCGAGGCATACGGATCCCTTTGCATAACTGGAATCGAGTACAACGCAGGTGACGACGTACCTGTCGTCAATGTCGAGAACAGCGAGATCCCTGATTTCGATGCGATCTACGATTCCCCCTGGTACATGTTCCGCAAGTATATCGAGAACATCTACGTCGGCGAGGACATCCTCAGGATAGGAAAGAATGCCTTCATCGGTCTAGAAAACCTCCAGCAGGTCGCCATCCCCCTCGATGCCGAGTTGGATAACGAGGCATTCGGAGACCTTGTGTTCTACGACCACAACGGAAACGTGATCGAGGATATCTCCGACGTC
>JAKSHW010000178.1 GCA_024399195.1 archaeon
CCGATACTTGTAGAGATTTCAACCCGATACTTGTAGAGATTTCAACCCGATACTTGTAGAGATTTCAACCCGATACTTATAGGGATGTCATTAAGACTTCAGTGAACTTTTCCAATAGATTTCTCTGTATGCTTTTTGTCAGAGTCTTTCCTTTTAGAGGAGGTCTTCCAGCAAGACACACTCCATTTTATCGACAGTTTGACGAACAATATCGTACATTACACGTTTTTTCTTTAGTATGTTTAATATGATAATACGTCGATTGTCGATTGATTGAAATGTCATCCGAACTGTTGACATATAAGAACATTGACCGTAGGACACGTATGAACGTCATGGCGGGACTCATGTTGGCCATGCTGGTCGCGTGTTTCGACGGTACGATCGTCGGGACCATCGCCCCCAAAATCTGTGAAACCCTTTCCCATTCCGACCTGTACGCATGGTTGGTTACCGCATATCTCCTATGCGAGGCGGTTATGATCCCGGTATCCGCGAAACTGTCGGACCTGTATGGTAGGAAGGCCCTGTACATCATAGGTCTCTCCATATTCTTCGCAGGTTCTGTGTTCGCAGGTCTTTCCCAGAGCATGTACATGCTGATCGTATGCCGTGCGGTACAGGGTATCGGCGGAGGTATCATCATCCCTGTGGCAACCGCGTCTGTAGGAGATCTTTACGAACCCGAACACAGGGCGAAGATGCAGGGAATGCTCGGAGCGATATTCGGTATCGGTTCGGGTCTGGGACCCATAATCGGAGGATACCTGGCACAGTACGTGACCGTCGGAAGCATAGACGGATGGCGTTTCTGTTTCTATCTCAACATACCTATAATCATCCTCAGTTTCGCACTGTCCCTCAGAAGGTTCCCCGTTCCCGAACTGAAGAGCAGACCCGTGATCGATTACGCAGGCATCGTCGTCGTAGCGGCCCTGCTTGCGGACGTTCTCCTGCTGATACAGATGGGCGGCACGTACTTCGATTGGTTCGGCCCCGTTACCTTGGTGATGGTGGTCTTAGCCGTCGTTCTCATGGTAGTGTTCGTCATGATGGAGAAACGTGCCGTGGAACCCATCCTGTCCCCTGCACTCATGCATAATCGGACGGTGGTGGTAGGGTGCATCTACATGTTCCTCTACGGTGTCGGGATGATGGGTGCCATGACCTACACCACCTACTTCTCGATGTCATTCCTGACCGGGATGGACACTATGAAGGCCGGCCTGTACTCCATGGCGATAGTCGTAGGTATGTGTCTGACATCAGGGGCCAGCGGAAGCATGGTTCATAAGACCGGGTACAAACCTTGGTTGGTGGGAGGTCCCATAATAACCTCCATCGCCCTGTTCATGCTTTCGAACATGGATATGGACGTATCCCCGACGTACTTCTGCATCTCCCTGTTCGTACTCGGGTTCGGTCTAGGTTGCATGATGTCCATCGTTCTGTCCGCCGTGCAGAACAGCTGTCCCCAGAACGAGATGGGAATGTCGACGGGAGCGGTCAATCTCTTCCGCGCCATCGGATGCACCATCGGTACCGCGGTGTTCTCCGCTCTGATCACGGTGAAACTAGGTCAGAACATGGTCGGTCTTCCTCCCGGGATTCCACGCAGTACCGCGTTCCTGGACCACCTCATGGACTACCCCATGTACATACCTCAGCTGTTCCAGTGTTTCTGTGAGGCCCTGTGTTTCGCATTCCTGGGCGGTGCATGCATCGTAGCGGTCCTTGTGGTTGTGGGACTTGTCTTTAGGCCCCATGAGAACAGGGAAGAGTGATCAAATAATACTGTACTGACCGTATGGATTACGATGAAGTGAAAGCATAACCGGGAATTATAACGGATTTAGCTACCCGATTTTCGTTTCTGATCCATGTTGAACGGTTTATACCCCTTGGAATGGTTATTTACACGGTCAATATACCGTTCAACATGGTCGGAACATACCACCTGATGCACAAGGATGTGGAGGTGGCACTTCTGGAGATGGATTCTCGCCATGGGCTTTTGTTGTCGATCCTCGGTATATCGAATGTAGAACATGCACCTCCTGGTACTGTGGAAAACGGTTCCATAGACTATGGCCACTTGGAGGATTGGTGGATGAGGAGATCCATTCCTGTAAGTAGGGCGGGGATCGGAACCTTGCTAGAACATCTTGGCTATCCGGAACCGTCGTTTCTATTGACGCGGTCCATGGGTCTCAGTCTGTCCGACCACTATTGGATCAGACCTTCATCTTTGGAACTTCAGTACGGGCAGGTCAATCATTATCAGAATCGTTTTTCCGAGGATATAGGGGAATTGTTGTTCGGAAACACGGAAAAGAAACGTGATGATGTCGATCAGTCTTCTCCGGATAACACTTCCGATGGAAATCTGATGAAAAAATGGAAGATCATTGAAGGCGAACGTTGTCTGCTCAAGGCCGGCAGCGGCTATACGAACATGGAATCGTTCAACGAGGTGATCGCATCGTTGATGATGGACAGTCTGAACGTAGAACATGTTGGCTATAGGCTCTACTATCATCAAGGTCGGACGGTATGTTCTTGTGTGGATTTCGTGAACCCATCTAATGAATATGTTCCTGCCAGACGTATGTTCTCTCCGTCCTGTTCCGATTACAGCTATAGAGGATATGTCAAGGCCTGTATGGAGGTAGGCGTGGACATAGTGCCGTTCCTTGACCGCATGATCGTCATCGACTACCTTATCGGAAACGAGGACCGTCATCTGAACAATTTCGGACTTCTGAGAAATCCCGACACTTTGGAATATATCGGCCCCGCTCCGTTGTTCGACAACGGTTCGTCGTTGGGATACAGTAGAATCACGGCGGATATATGCAAGGACATGGTCGTACCTTGTAAACCCTTCGCTGTAAGTCACGATATGCAGCTCGGATTGGTCACCGACATCTCCTGGTTCGATGAGTCCGCGTTCGAAAGGGGGATGGGGGCGGTCAGGGCATTCCTCTCGGAGAACCGGAAATACGTCCCGGAGGAACGTTCGGTCCGCATCCTGGAGTTCATGGAAGGGCGGAAGGACAGGTTGTTGGCCAAACTGGGATAAGGTCTGTGCCGTCCACATTCCGTTTTGAGAGTATATTCTGACCGTGGATGTTGGAATCTGCACTCGTTCCAAAACCGGGTTGAAATGGAGAGACCTTTCCGGACCTCTGTATTATGCCACAGCGTCCATCCGGTCGGGGCATGTCAGCGTCCTCCGTTTTTCAGGAAATCTTCCAGTAGGACACATTTTATCCCGTCCATGTCCGAGTCCAACGGTGTCTTTTCGAATGTCACGACGTATTTCGGATGGTTGTCCCTGATCCCTGACATGTTCCCGAACTCCCTCTCCACGACCTTTTCATCCGTGAGGCGTGTGGTGGCCTGGATATAGATAGTCTCGTCCCCTCTCTTACAGACGAAATCGACCTCGTTTCCGGAGTCGTCCCCCAGCCAGACGTCATAACCCCTGG
>JAKSHW010000179.1 GCA_024399195.1 archaeon
TCGAGACCTGCGATGGTTCCTGCGTCCTTGGTGGCCTGCCTCTGGTTGTCGTTGAAGTATGCGGGGACGGTGATGACCGCTTTGTCGACGGTCTCTCCGAGGAAGGCCTCTGCGTCTTTCTTGATCTTACCGAGGATGAAAGCGGAGATCTGCTGGGGAGTGTACTCTTTTCCGAGCGCGGTCACTTTCTCGCTGGTTCCCATTTTCCTCTTGACGTTCTTGATGGTTCCGTCGGGGTTGGTGACGGCCTGTCTCCTTGCGGGCTCTCCGACGAGAAGCTGTCCGTCCTTGGTGAATGCAACGTAGGAGGGGAAGGATTTTCCTCCGACACTGGTTCCCTCTGCGCTGGGGATGATGGTAGGCCTTCCACCCTCCATTACGGAGGCTGCAGAGTTACTGGTTCCAAGATCGATTCCGATGATTTTAGACATTCAAATACACCTCATTTTCATTCTTTCTCTAAACGGTTTATTCGGATTGGGTTTCGGTGGATTCCTCGGCGGAGGCGGATGCCTCCTCCTTCTTTCTGGTGACGACTACCTTGGCGTACCTGAGAACACGACCGCCCATCATGTATCCTTTCTGATACACCTGTGCGATCTTGTTGTCCTCTTCCCCGTCAATTACCATCAGGGCTTCATGCATATTGGGGTCGAAGACCTCCGCAGGGACCTCCTGGAGACCTTTGCTTTCAAGGATCTTCATGAGGTTCGAGTGCACCATCTTGACTCCTACGGCCACAGGATCGTCCTGTTTGGCTGAGGCCAATGCCTTCTCGAGATTCTCAGCAACGTCGATGAGCTCGGTGACGAGTCCGCTGGTCGCGTATTTGACATACTCGGCCTTGTCCTTCTCGGTCCTTTTACGGAAGTTCTCGAACTCCGCCTGGGTACGCCTTGCGGTATCGAGATAGGTCGCGGCCTCGTTCTGGGCTTTTGCGACCTCCTCTTTCAAAGCCTCGATCTCATCTTTCTTGGACATCTTGACCTTTTTAGGAGTCTCCTTGGGTTCCTCTTCGGGAACCTGCTCCTCGACGTTCTTCTTTTCAGACTCTCCAGTCATACATTGCCTCTTTTTCGAAATATAGGGGGTGATGAGGGCTCGGAAGCCCTCATGAATGGTTTAAAAACTTCACTCCATTCCAGGAGCTCCGCCGGCTGCGGGGGCGGGAGTGTTCTTGGAAGCGATGACATCATCGATCCTGAGGATCATGACCGCAGCATCGGTTGCAGAGTTGATCGCCTGTTTTCCGATCCTGTAGGGCTCGATGACGTTGAGTGCGAGCATGTCCTCGACTTTACCGGTGAAGGGGTTGAGTCCAGCGTTGACCTTACCGGCCTTGTGCTGTTTCCTCATCTCGATGACGGTGTTGATGGGGTCGAGTCCAGCGTTCTCTGCGAGGGAAGTGGGGATGATCTCGAGTGCGGATGCGAATGCTTCGATTGCGATCTGCTCTCTTCCACCGACGGATGCGGCATAGTCGCGGACACCCATGGCGATCTCCATTGCAGTGGAACCTCCACCGGTGCAGATGAGTCCGTCCTCGATGGACACTTTGACGACAGACCATGCGTCGACGAGAGACCTCTCGACCTCGTCGGTGACGTGGTTGGTTCCTCCCCTGACGAGGACGGAAACGGTCTTGGGGTCTTTGCATCCGGTGATGAAGGTCATCTGCTCGTCTCCGACGAACCTGAGCTCGACGGTCTCTGCGGTTCCGAGGTCCTCGGCGGTAAGCTCGTTGATCTTAGTGACGATGGAAGCGCTGGTGGATTTTCCGAGCCTCTCCATGTCGGATTTCTTTACACGGCGGCAGGCGTAGATTCCCTCTTTTGCAAGGAAGTGCTGTGCGATGTCGTCGATACCTTTCTGGCAGAAGACGACGTTTGCTCCGGTTGCCTTGATGGAGGCGACCATTTCCCTGAGGATGGACTCTTCCTGTTTGATGAACTCGGTGAGCTTGGTGGGGTCGGTGATCTGGATCTTTGCATCGATCTCGGGTTTCCTTACCTCGATAGCGGTGTCGATAAGGGCGATCTTTGCGTCCTTGACGAACTTGGGCATGGTGGGGGTGACAGGCTCTTTGTCGATGATGAGACCTTTTACGAGCTCGGTCTCTTCCATGTTGGCTCCTGCTTTCTTAACGGTCTGGATGTTCTTGAGGTCGGCGAAGTACTTGCCCTCTGCATCTTTCTCGATGACGGTCTTGACTGCATCTACAACGAGTTTGGAGAAGAAGTCTTTGGAACCGTTGATCTGTTTGCTGTTCATGGAGACCTGTGCGATCTGGTTGAGCAGTGCCTCATCCTCGATGGTGACTTTGGTGGAGACTTTGTTGAGGATCTCCTGGGCTTTGTCGTTTGCAAGCCTGTAACCGGCGGTGATGATGGTGGGGTGGACGTTGGAGTCGATCAGGTCGAGGGACTTCTTGAGAAGTTCTCCTGCGATGATGACGGAGGTGGTGGTACCGTCTCCGACCTCTGCGTCCTGTGCTTTGGCGACCTCGACGAGCATCTTTGCAGCGGGGTGCTGAACATCCATCTCTTTGAGGATGGTCACACCATCGTTGGTGATGACGACGTCTCCAATGGAATCGACAAGCATCTTGTCCATTCCCCTGGGTCCGAGACTGCTCCTGACAGCATCGGAGATGGTCCTTGCGGCGGCGATGTTGTTGAACTGAGCGTCTTTACCTTTCTCTCTCCTGGATCCTTCCCTGAGGATAAGTACGGGTGCGTTTCCCATTCCCATGATAGTTATCTCCTTTTTTCTCGCAGTCGAACTGCGTAGTACAGTAATGTAATCGTTTGTTCTTCTATATAAACATATTGAATCTCTACAACCGAAGGTTATCTACTATCTGGAGGGGTTTATTTTGGATACTGGGTAAAGAAATTCCAAAGAAAAAATGTAATAATTCTGCATATACCTAAAATGGTATTATTAGAACACATTATTCCTAAATAGGATAATTTCATTTGGCGAATGGAAAACCAATATAGGAGAACACCACAGGAATGATCGAAATGCATACCCGCCTATCTGAAAACAGAATCACCATTCAATGACTTCATCTTCTTCGGGATAGATCGGCTCAAACCCATGAAACAGATTTCCAGATTGTTCTGCCCGATATACCTTTTCATGAGCGGATCTGTCAATCGATTGGATTTCGGAAATGTCGAGATTGTTGACCGAGGCTATTGCCTCAAGAGTTTCGTTACGTTCCTTACGAAGATAGACGCGAGCTTCTAAGAAGGTACAACCCGCTATCTCCTGCAGAAGCCACAGCCTGATACAATAATTCGTTTTTCTCTTGTGGTTTAATGATTCCCCCATAACATCTCCCGCCCTAGAATAACAATCCATCGAAATTAAAATCTATACAATAACAACTTCCGAATCCATTGCACTTTGAAATTGTAAAAAGGACGGGATCCCCGT
>JAKSHW010000018.1 GCA_024399195.1 archaeon
CAACGACTACACCTCCAGCGTCGCCGATGTCCAGAAGGAGTTCGACGACACCGTCGAGTACCTGAAGTACACCGACGCCTACGCCAACAAGAGGATCGTGGGTGTCAACTACTACAACATCGCCAACTACGCGGGTATCCCCACCCTGCCTCTCCTCGCCTCCTACATCTGGCCTGACCTCTTCGATACCGAAGAGTCCCTCGCCATGCTCCAGACCTACTACGAGAAGTGCACCGCATACGACAACCCTGTCGTGTCCGAGATGGGTAACGCACTCGTGTACAGGATGGCTTAAACGGATTAGGGGGCCTCGGCCCCCATTTCCAGGTGAATAAATGATAAAGCAAGAAGTTGCAAACGATCCCCTGATCAAGGACGTCGTACGCAATTCCGTCGAACTCTGGGAATCCACAGAAGGTTCTACCGAATCTTCCAAGAAGGTCCAGGAAGACTATGGGAAATACGTCTACCGTAAGATCATTTTCATCGTGGTCTGCATAGTTCTGATGTTCGTCGTTATGGGTGTGGCCCTGACACAGGGTGAATACCCTATCGAGTTCTGGGAGACCTACCAGATCGTATGGGACCATTTGACAGGAAACATACAGTCCGGTCTCAAGGACAATATCATCTTCGTGCAGAGGCTGCCGTGGATCCTTGTAGGTCTGTTCGCCGGTGTCGGTCTCGCCGTGTCCGGAGTCGTCATGCAGAGCACCCTGATGAACCCCCTTGCCGATCCCTACACCACCGGTGTCTCCTCCGGAGCATCCTTCGGTGCTACCCTCGGTATCGTCATGGGATTCAGTCTCTTCGGTGTCGACCAGTACGGTACCGTCATCAACGCGTTCGTGTTCTCTCTGATCCCGATGGCGATCATCATCATCTGCTCTAAGATCAAGAACTCCTCACCTACCACCATGATTATGGCCGGTATCGCGGTGATGTACATCTTCAACGCGTTCACCACCGTCATCACCCTGTGGGCGGACGAGACCAAGATCCAGCAGCTCTACCGTTGGACCGTCGGTTCCCTTTCGTTCGCCAAGGCGGAGGACATCCCCATCATCGCGGTGGTCGTCGTCGTTCTGACGATCGTCCTTATGTTGATGACCAATAAGCTCAACATCCTTGCCGCCGGTGACGAGAGTGCGAAATCCCTCGGAGTCGATGCGGACAAGCTCAGGCGTATCTGCTTGATCATCGTCGCCCTGCTTGCGGCTACCGTCGTCAGTTTCACCGGTCTCATCGGTTTCGTCGGTCTGGTCGCACCCCACATCGTCAGGACCGTCATCGGTGCCGACAACAGATACCTGCTTCCCGCATCCGCGGCGTTCGGAGGATTGCTACTGATCTCCGCCAACCTGGTCGGAAGGGTGGTCATCGCACCGGCCGTTCTGCAGGTCGGAGTCATTACATCGTTCCTCGGAGGACCCCTGTTCCTATGGTTGATCCTCAGGAAGAACAGTACCATATGGGGATGATGAAAGATGAAGTTGGAACTGAAGAACGTATCATTCGCATACAGAAGATCGTCCGTCCCTGTGATCCACGACATCAATCTGACCGTCGAGGAGCCCGGGTTGTACTGTATCGTCGGACCCAACGGTGTCGGTAAGTCCACCATGATCAAGTGCATGAACAAGATCTCCAAGCCCACTTCCGGAGAGGTGTACCTCGATGGAAGGAACCTTGCAGACATGAAGCTCTCCGAGGTCGCGGAACATATCGGATACGTGCCTGTGACCACACAGGACGTCTTCGCCATGCCCGTCCTCGAGGCCATCCTTTTGGGAAGGCAGAAAGGCAACAAGTGGAAGACCACCGACGAGGACATCGATCTGGCGAACCGCGTCATGAAGATGATGGGTATCGAGGACCTGGCGATGCGTCCCTTCAACCAGCTGTCCGCCGGACAGCACCAGAAGGTCGCCATCTGCAGGGGTCTCGTCCAGAGGCCTGAGATCCTGATCCTCGATGAGCCTACCGCTAACCTGGACGTCAAACACCAGGTCTACGTCTCGGAGCTTCTGAGGGCCATGGCGATCCAGGAGAACATGATCGTGATCATGATCAGTCACGACCTCAACATCTCCGCCAAGTACGCCCACAAGGTCATCGTCATGGAGAAGGGTACGATCGTCGAGGTCGGAACCCCCGAGGATGTCCTTACCAAAGAGCTCGTCACCCGCATCTACGACGTGGACTGCAGGATCGAGTACGAGGACGGAAAGCCCCATATCATATTGGGATCAGTCCTGTCCATCTGAAAACAAAACCGGTCGGATTCGGTCCGGCCATTACCCTGTCGGGCTCTCTACTTCACCGACAGGGGTTCTTTATCCGCTTTACTGCAGATAGCAGACCTCTTGGATCGTGTGAACCGCACCTGTGGGTTTCAGTTCGCTTTTCATGACCATGACAGAAGGGCATACGAAGGTCGTGAACTCGGTGGTTTTGTATTTTCCGAACATGTTGGTCAGTTCCGCCTTTCCGTCTACCCTGCCCACGGTGATGTGGGGCTTGAAGGGTTTCTCGTCATAGGGGAGTCCGACCCTGGAGAGTCCTTTCCCGATACGTTCGGAGATCTCCGCCAGAGGCAGGTCGGTGTCCAGTCCGGCCCACAGGACCCTGGGGTTCCTGGTGTTCGGGAACGCTCCGAAGCCTTTCACCGTGATGCGTCCGGGCTTCACGCCTCTGACCGCGTCCTTCACTATCGCGTCGACTTCTTCCAACCTCTCCTCGGGGACGTCACCGAGGAACTTCAGGGTGATGTGGATGTTCTTCACGGGGGAGACCTTTACACCGCGTACGGTCTTGAGGTCCCTTACGAGAGGTTCCAGACCTGCGGTGTTGGGGACAGGTATTGAGATGAAGGTACGGACGTCCATGTGTGCCCGATGGCCGTACGTCTAAATAAGGGGTTCACCGCGGTCCGTGCACTAAAGACGTCCAATACCGTCGGACGGCCGCCCATACAACCCATTCTTTATATTGTGGGCGGTTGTTCCCCTTTTATGGATCCTTGGAAAGACACCAGTCTTCAGACCAAGGTCGTCGGCATGCTTCCTGCACTTTCGGCACTTCTCATCGCCATCGTCGCAGTCTGCTTCGCCGTGGCCTAAAACAGATTCAGCCTCCCCCGGGAAGGAAAAACCCCGGGGAAGGGATTTTCGTAAGGTTTATTCGGATTTCTTGTCGAGGGCCTCGAGCGCTCTCTTGGCGGCCTCGTTGCCCTGTTCGGCGGCCTTGGCGTACCATTCTTTGGCGGCCTCGACGTTCTTCTCCATTCCGATACCATCCTCGTAGTATCTTCCGAGGATGTACATGGACTGGGCGTTTCCGGACTCGGCGCTCTTCTTGAAGGTCTCGAAGGGGCTCTCGTCGGCGAGGATCTCCTTTGCGGTCTCCTCCTCGGCCTCCGCTTTCTTCTTGGACTCGATCTTCCTTGCGGAGACGACGTGTCCCTGTTCGGCGGCCTTCTTGTACCACTCGACGGCGGCCTCGGGGTCGGCCTCTACACCGTATCCGTTCTCGAGGCAGTCACCTACGTAGTACTGGCAGAACACGTTGTTCTTGTCGGCACCGAGCTTGAACCATTTGTACGCCTCGTTGTAGTCCTTCTCGACGTTGTCTCCGTGGTAGTACGCCTCTCCGACGAACAGCTGGGATTTGTTGAATCCCTTCTTGGCGAGCTCGAGGTGGAGTTCGAAGGCCTTCTTGAGGTCCTTCTTGACACCCTTTCCGTGTGCGTAGCAGTTGGCGACGAGGTACATGGACTTCATGTATCCGTCCTCTGCGGCGAACTGGCAGTATGCGAATCCTTTCGCCTCGTTCTTCTTGACACCGGTACCGCTGAGGAGTGCGGCACCCGCGTTGTGGTAGGACTCGGTGTCACCGTACGCGGCCGCACGGCAGTTGTACCTGTAGGCGATCTGTGCGTCGGGCTTCACTCCGTTGCCGTTGGTGTAGGCGAGGGCGACGGCCTTGGCTGCGGAGAGCTTTCCCATTCCGGCGGCCTTCTTGAACCAGTCCATTCCCGCGGCGGTGTCCTTGGCGACGATCTTTCCGCCTTTGTTGTAAAGCTGTCCGAGCATGACCATCGCATCGGTGCATCCTTTCTCGGCACAGGCCTTGAGGAGGTTGAACCCGTCGTTCTGCCTGTTGGCGACGATACCGCCGAGGTAGCACCTGGCCATTCCGAACTCGGATTCGACGGACCCGAGGGTCTGACCTACGAGGAACCAGCTGTATGCGGTGTTCTCGTCCTTGTCGACGCCGACGCCGTCGAGGTAGCACCTTCCGGTCTCGTACGCGCCTATTCCGAGCTTGGCGTCACCGAGGGCGAGGTAGATGTTGAACGCGGCCTCCCTGTCCTTCTTGACGCCCCATCCGTGCTCGAGGCACCAGGCGTATTTCAGGGTCGCACGGAGGTTTCCTTTGTCGGAGATCTCCTTGAGCATAGCGGCACCTGCGGACCTGTCACGGGCGACACCGGTTCCACGTGCGATGCAGAGGGCCTTCTGGGCGGCTCCGTCGGGGTTTCCGGCGTCTGCGGATTTGCAGAACAGTCCATATGCCTTCTCAGGGTCCATCTCGGCACCGATGCCGAGCTCGTAGCACATACCGGCCATGTAGGCGGCGACGGCGGAACCTTCCTCGACCTTCTTTTCGAAGTAGGCGAGAAGCTCCTTGCGGTCGGGCGTGCCCTTGACTGCGCGGTAGTTGAGGACCCAGTCCTCGGCGGGAACGTAGTGGGAATATGCGGCGTATGCGGCCCACATAAAGGCCGCCATGAGGTCGGGGCATTCTCCGACTGCTCCTTTGAAGCAGAGCTGCGATGCCATGTAGGCGGCTCCCAGGTGTCCCTGTTCTGCTGCCTGCACATAGAGGTCAAACGCCTCTTTGGCTTTCTGTGCGAAAGCCTCTCCTTCGACTTCTTCACCGGCTATGATGGAGGCCTGAGCCTGCTCGAAAAGCTTCTGGGATTCCTCCGTCATGATTTGTAGGGTATGGACTTCGTTCTGTGCCATTGGGTGCATATTGTCTTGGTCGGACTTAAAACATACGGATGGTAGGTCTTATCAAGTGGACGTAGAAGTGATGATCCCCCGTAGGGGGATAGGGTTTACTGGGCGGGGGAGTACTTCGCCTTGAGGGTGGCCTTGGCGAGGACGTGGCCCTCGGAGACCTTCTTCAGGTCGGCGGCGGAGAACCCTTTCCTGAGCACCGGGACGAAGTCCAGGGCTGTGACCGTGATCACGTAGGTGTGGGTCTTGTCGGGAGGCGAGGGTCCGCCATAGCACGATGCGAGGTCCTTCTCGTCGATCCCGTGTCCGTACCAGCTGTTCGCTCCCTGGACGTAGTCTGTGTCGTTGCGGGAGGAATCCTCGGCGAGCTCGGTGCGTCTGAGGCCCGCCACAAGCCAGTGGACCCATTTGAAACCGCAGGGCGGTACGGCGTCGGGGTCGTCGAAGACAACCGCGAAGGACGCGGTACCTGCGGGGGCCCCTTCGATCTTCAGGGGGAACGACAGGACCGGCATGCCGTCCGGCCCGAACTCGGTACCCTTGGAGCCGTATTTGTCGGCAATGAATCCGTTCACGATCGCGGAACTGGTTATGTCCATGACCGTCCGTATGGCGTTCGCAGTATTTCAGACGATGCCCGCCCTGCGGTCCAGACGGAGGTTCCTGAACCACAGTGCGATGTCCACGGAGACCAGGGCTATGTCCAGGATGTAGAAGTACAGGACGTAGTCCATGTTGTCGTTGACGACCTTGTTGGCGATCCCTGCGATGTATCCTACGACCACGATGAAGTCGAACATGACGGTCTTCCCTTTGGTGGTGCGCATCCTGTAGGTCTTGAGTATGTTCACGGGCCAGGACGCCGCGAAACACAGGAGCATGATCACTTCGAATATTCCATCTATCATTTGCGTCGGAGTCCGTCAATGTAACTTCGTGTATACGTCTTCCGATTGGACGGGACCATATCTGTCGTCCGGTCCGGCCCGGAATATGCGGGAAAACACGGTGGACAGTGCGGGTGCGTGGTCCGGATACGCCCGTCGGGCGGAGGGATGTCAGAGCGGTTTCCCGACGACGCATTCGAGACGTCTCCTGACCGTCCCGAACCTGGTGGGTTCGTCCCTGTGGACTATCGAGACGACGTCCCATTGGCCGAACAGGTCCCTGATGTCGTCCTCCGAGAAGTACCTGTACAGGATGCCGTTGCGGACGTCCTCCTTCTTTCCGTCGGAACGCATGTCGCCTTCCGCGAAGCACCTGAGGTACAGCCTTCCGCCCGGGACCAGCACCCTCATGAGCTCCGAGGCGGCCCTGCGTGAATCCTCGGCGGGGACGTGCTCGAGCATGTGGACCGAGACGACGGCGTCGAAGGAACCGTCCCCGAAAGGAAGGTCGCGGGAGTCGGCCACCAGGAACTCGGCACGGTCGCCGAGGAGCTTTACACAGGACTCCACCGCCGACGCGGAGTAGTCCGTACCCGTGACCTCCGCCCCCGCCTCTATGAGGGCCGCGGACGTCTTCCCGTTGCCGCATCCGGCGTCCAGTACCTTCTCTCCGGGACGGACGTCCATGAACGACACGTCCGCCACGCCCCTCCACGGTCTCGACTGTTCGCGGTAGAGCCTTTCCCACGCCTCTTTCTGGGGTTCCATGCCACGGGCCAACGTCCTATCTATTAATAATTCGAGCGCATGGCGGTTTACATAGGAATAAGCGATTATCATGATGTGGGATCCCCGTATCGAGACCATGCCCTATGAGCAGATCAAGCAGATGCAGTACAAACAGCTCAAAAAGCTGGTCAACAACCTTTACAGCTTCAACCAGTTCTATCACGACCGCATGAGGGCCGCCAATGTCTCCCCCCTCGACATCAACAGCCTCGAGGACATCCAGAAACTGCCCTTCATGTACAAGCAGGACCTCAGGGACAACTACCCTGACAAGATGTTCACCGCCGACAAGAGCGAGATCGTCAGGTACCACATGTCCTCCGGAACCAGCGGAAAGCCCACCTGTGTCGCATACACCAGGAACGACCTCGACTACTGGACCGAGGCCCTTGCCCGCTCCCTGACCGCCGCCGGACTCACCTCCGACGACACCCTCCAGGTCGCCTACGGATACGGTCTCTTCACCGGAGGTCTCGGACTCCACTACGGTGCCGAGAGGATCGGAGCCACCGTCCTCCCCGCCGGAACCGGTAACACCCAGAGACAGCTCGAGATGATGCAGGACCTCGGATGCACCGCCATCGCCTGTACCCCCTCCTACCTCACCCACCTCATGACCACCGCCAAGCAGATGGGAATCGACTGGAAGAGGGACATGAACCTCAAGAAGGCAATCCTCGGAGCCGAGCCCTGGACCGAGTCCATGAGGGCCAAGTTCGAGGAGAGCATGGGTATCAAGTGCATCGACATCTACGGAACCTCCGAACAGGCGGGACCCATGTTCTGCGAGTGCGAGGCCCAGCACGGACCCCACATCTGGCCCGACATCATGCTCGTCGAGATCCTCGACCCCAAGACCGGAGAGGTCCTCGAGCCCGGAAACAAGGGAGAGCTCGTCTGCACCATGCTCAAGAAAGAGGCCATGCCCATGATCCGTTACAAGATGAAGGACATCACCTCCTACAACGTCGAGCCCTGCGAGTGCGGCAGGACCACCCCCCGCCTTTCCAGGATCACCGGAAGGAGCGACGACATGCTCATCATCCGCGGTATCAACGTGTTCCCCTCCCAGATCGAGTACACCTTGATGCGCATCCCCCAGGTCGGAGACCAGTACATGATCAACGTCACCAGGGAAGGAGACCTCGACAGGCTCGTCGTCCAGGTCGAGATCAAACCCGAAGCCTTCAGCGACAAGATGGAAGACATGATCGCCCTCAGGGCCACCATCGAAGCTTCTCTGAAGAGATACCTTAACATCGCCGCAGAAGTCGAGCTCAAGGCTCCCGGAGAGCTGCCCAGGTTCGACGGAAAGGCAAAGAGAGTAAACGATACAAGGGTGTTCTGAAATGACTAAGAGAATCAGCCAGCTGTCCATATTCGTCAACAACGCTCCTGGGAGCCTCGCCGCTATCGCGACCATCCTCAAGGACTGCGGAATCAACATGAAGACCTGCAACCTCGCCGAGTCCAACGAGTTCGGTATCCTCAGGGCCATCGTCGACGAGCCCTCCGCATCCGTCGAGAAGCTCCGGGCCAAGGGAGTCATCGTGAAGGAGACCGAGATCCTCGGTGTCAAGATCGCCAACGCCCCCGGTTCCCTTATCCGCCCCACCGGAATCCTCGGAGAGGCCGGAATCAACATCGAGTACGGTTACGCCTTCACCGGAAAGAACGTGGAAGGTGTGTTCATGAAGGTCGACGATCCCGATAAGGCCGTCGAGGTCCTCTCTGCGGCCGGACTCGAGTTCATCGACGACAAGGAGATCTGAAAATGGGTAACCTGAACGTCGCCGTCGTCGGTGCGACCGGACTTGCCGACAAGATCGGTAAGAAAGGTACCGTCACGGATATGACCTTCTTCGAGGTCAAGGACGGCAACGATTCGATCACTCTGATCGAGCCTTCCAAGTACCCTGACAAGCTCCAGTCCCTGTTCTACGCCACCGAGATGGCCGAGTTCGTCATCCTCGTGGTGGACAAGATCGACTCCTTCCTCGGTGAGACCATCGTCATGGTGGACTCCCAGAGGATGGACAAAGGATGGATAGTCCTCCGTAACTACATCCAGCCCGAACAGCTGACCCCCCTCATCGCCGGCACCTCCCTCGAGAACTACAAGTTCGTGGAGGAGGACCACATCGCGATGCGTCTCGCGCTCGTAGACATGGCTAAATCCGAGAAGAGGGTCGCCGGAGACGGAACCTGCGGTTCCTGCCCTGTCGACAGCCACTTCAACGTCAAAGGTGTGGGTACCGTCGTGCTCGGATCCGTCGCGGACGGATATTTCAAGGTCCACGACAAGATGACCGTATGGCCCCTCAAGAAGGAGGTCATCCTCAAGTCCATCCAGAAGCATGACATCGACGCCGCCGACGGAATCAAGGGCGACCACGTAGGTCTTGCACTGAGAGGTATCGAGAGCGACGAGCTCGACAGGGGATTCGTATGTTCCACCGACCCCGGAATCAAGATGAGCGGTTCTTTCAAGGGCAAGATCGCCTACAACAAGTACTGGAAGAACGCCGTCAAGGAAGGCATGATGCTCCATCTCGGCCACTGGATGCAGATCGTCCCCGTCCGCGTCACCGCGGCAGGTGCCGATAAGGAATCCGAGGTCGATTTCGCCTTCGACGGAGAGATCATCCACAAGTCCGGTGACAAAGCCGTCCTCATGTACTACGACGGAGGAAAGCTCAGGGTCATCGGAACCCTCATCCTTCCCTGAAACCCCAAGGTCCGGGACGTCCCGGGCCTTCTTCTTTTACGAGGTCATCCCATGTCCGACGATTCCCAGCGCGAGGTTCCTCCGCCCAAAGATCCTTCCAAAGTGTTCGCCATAGCAGGTCTGTACTACCAGGGGCTCACCGTCCCCGAGGACAAGGCCAAGGCCGCCGCCCTGTACCAGCTGTCGGCGGACAGGGGCTACGAACAGGCTATGGTCAGATACGGGATCATGCTGATGGAAGGCGACGGTGTCGAACAGGACTATGTCGAGGCCGCCAAATACATCAAGATGGCAGCGGACCGGGGCAATGCGAACGCCATGTTCCTGCTCGCTACCATGTACACGGACGGAAAAGGTGTCGACCGTATCCCCCATATGGCCGCCCACTACTGCTATGAAGCGGCCATGGGCGGGAACCTGGGAGCGATGGTGGAGCTGGCAATCTGGTACCGTGACGGGTTGAACTACATCAAGAAGGACATGAAACAGTGTCTCTATTGGTTGATCAAGGCGTCCTTGGAGAAGTACCCTCCCGCCATGTACGAGCTCGGATGCATGTATGCGTTCGGAGAATCCGTCGAAAGGGACGTGGAGAACGGAAAGGCCCTGTTGCAGCATGCCGCGCTTGCAGGCGACACCGATGCGGAAGAGGCCCTTGTGGTCCTGGAGGTCGGCGGTTGCCAGAGGCCTTGACCGTCTATCCGTCAAACCACCGTTATCTGTTATATAGGGCTGTTATAATCCGTGTACATGTCTGACATGGTTGCAGAGACCGGTCGTCCGAAACGTATCCTCACCCCTGATGTGATCAAGGGGTTTGTGATCACGGTCATCGTCCTCGGTCATCTGTTGTTTCTCAGTCCCGACGGTGCAGACCGTGGAGAGACCGCTCTCCCCATACAGGTCCTGTACACCGGTCTGATGCTGTTCTTCGTCATCTCGGGATATTTCTACAAGCCCGGACGCGGATACCTGAAGAACGTCGAATACCGTACTGCAGAGATCGTCTCGGTCCTTATCATCGCCGCGATCGCGTTCCCTCTGATCCTCATCGCCTACATGGCCTGTCTCGGCCAGTCCGTGGACCTGTCCCTATACCCCCAGTGCATATTGGACACCGTCGGTCTCGGAGCCCTGTTCCAGCCTCTGAGCGAAGTGGTCTACAACTGGGCCCCGTTCGGTGCCTCTACCGGATATTACTACCTCATGGCCATGATGGTGGCGTTCGTGATGTTCTACGCTGTCGTGGACTGGGCATTGAAAGGTCTCAAGTACCTGGTGGCGACCGTTCTCGCGTTCCTCGTGTTCCAGTTCGTGTTCGCCGAGTTCCTGCCCTATTACCTTCCCTTCTTCGCCCAGCTGTCCTGCATGGCCGTGGCGTTGATGGTGTTCGGTGCGTATCTCGGAAAGATGCACATCATGGAGCAGTTCGAGGCCGGTGCATGGAAGACCAAGATGAACCTGGGCATCATTGCAGCCTCCGTCGTCGCCGTGTGCGTCGTGGCGTATTTCTTCCACCCTGGAATGGAGTTCGACAACTGCAAGTTCGGATACTACGGCGGATACTCCGTGTTCCCGTTCTATGTGACCGCCCTGTTGCTTATCCCCTTCGCCTTCAACCTTGCGTTCTTCGTGTCGAAGGTGCCCTTCCTCGGAAAGCTCCTTTCCATTGTAGGGCAGCACACCCTTGCGATCCTTGTGATGCACTGTTTCGTGATCAAGATGCTGGTGGCGCCTTTCTATCCCCTTGTAGGAGGAAACGGCGTGTGGTTCCCGGTCATGCCTACATCCGTATCGGTGGTCGCCGGTCTGCTGTCCATCGCGATCATAACCCTGATCTCGATCTATGTGTTCCCGAGACTGTTGTCGAAGATACACAAGGCTTGAGATCGGATCCTTACCGTCCGTTCCGTCCGGACACGTCTCCAGGCGGAACGGCGGTCGATACCCGATCGTCGTATCGGGATCTTTCGATTGTCATTTTTCTCCATTTAGGTTCCAGGTTTCAAAAAAATCCGCCGTCGACACTGGATTACGGATTTACTAACGACTTTATACCTGTTAGGATTACTCGCCCGTATATGGCTGAAACACCTGTAACCCCTAAGGGGAATGCACGTCTGGTGACCTTGGATATAACCAAAGGTATCATTATGGTCATCATCGTGTTCGGTCATCTTCTGTTCCTGAACGTCGATCTCACGGGCGGTGGCGGAGGGGGTAACGACGTGCCTACCGCACCTTCTGTCCTGCAGGCGTTCCTCACCGGTCTGATGGTGTTCTTCGTCATTTCCGGTTATTTCTACAGGCCCCATCACGGATACGTGAAGAACGTGAAGAAACGTGTCATCGCACTGTTCCTTTCGTCCGCACTGTGTTTCATCGTGCTTCCCTTGGTCATGGCACTGTATCTCGTCGTTTTCGGTCAGGCCGTCGATCTGTCGAACTATCCTGACGATGTCCTGTTGCTGTTCGGAGAACTGCTGTTCCAACCGTTGACCGCGAACGAACCTCTGCCGTTCAACTTCAGCATCCATCTCGGATACTACTATCTCCAGGCGATTACCTGCGGTTTCATAATATTCTATGCAGTGGCCGACTGGGCGTTGAAGAGCACCCGCAACATGGTGGTCTCGATCGCAGTCTTCCTGATGCTGCAGATGGCGATCGTCGATCTGTTGGACATGCACCTTCCGTTCATGCTGCACCTCGCACCCATAACCACTGCGTTCATGCTGTTCGGTGCGTTCCTCGGGCGTGAGAAGGTCGTCGAGAAGTTCGAGGCGGGACTGTACAGGACCAAGGAAAACATAGTCCTCACCGTCGCGTCCACCGCCGCCATGTTCCTGGTGGCCTACATATTCCCTCCCGATGCGGTCTACAGGTACTGCATATTCGGGTATTACGGCGGTGTATCCGTCCTCAGCTACAGCCTCATAGCCCTTCTGCTGATGCCGTTGATCCTGAACGTGTTTTTCTGCATCGGAAGGTTGGAGATCCCCCGGAGGATCCTGACGGCCATCGGAAGGCATACCCTTGCCATCCTTCTGTTCCACAGTATGCTCATCAAGATGATCCTCGCCCCGTTCTACACGATCCCCTACGGCAACTGGTTCCCTCCCATAAGTTTCGTCCAGAGCCTGATTGTAGGGTGCCTGGCCATCTTCTTTGCAGTGGTCATCGCGAGTTACGGCCCCAAGCTGATCAAGAGGCTCATTCACAGGGCATGAACCGTCGGTGCATTCGTTCTTCCGATAGGGTTTCCTTGCTTAGAATCAGTTGTATACAATTAAATTATATACAATTCAATTCCATGTACCTGTATGGGAATCTACGATATCGACGTCAAAGACAACAAAGGGAACGACATCCACCTGTCCGATTACAAGGGAAAGGTCCTTCTGATAGTCAACACCGCCACGGGTTGCGGTTTCACCCCCCAGTACTCCTCTTTGGAGAAGATGTACCGTGACCTCAAGGAGAGGGGTTTTGAGATACTCGATTTCCCCTGCAACCAGTTCGGCGGACAGGCCCCCGGATCGGATGACGGCATCCAGGAGTTCTGCACCATGAAATACGATACCACCTTCCCCCGTTTCGCCAAGATCGATGTCAACGGTGACGGTGAATCGCCCCTCTATACATACCTCAAATCGCAGAAGTCCGGTCTTCTGGGGAACAGGATCAAATGGAATTTCACCAAGTTCCTGGTCGACCGTGAGGGAAACGTCGTAGGGCGTTACGCATCGAACACCGACCCTACCAAAATAATAAAAGACATCGAAGGCTTATTGTGAACCGTAATGTCAGACGACGATCCTCTTCTGTTACGTAACCAGCTCTGTTTTCCGTTATATGCCTGTTCCAGGCAGGTGATCAGGGGGTATACTCCGCTTCTGGAGAAACTGGACCTCACGTACACGCAGTATGTGGTCCTGATGGTCCTGTGGGAGGAGGGATCGGTAAACGTCAAGACCCTCGGGGAGAGGCTGTTCCTCGATTCGGGGACCCTCTCCCCCCTTTTGAAGGGCATGGAGAAGAAAGGTTTCATCGTACGTGAACGCAGCGAGGAGGATTCCCGTGTGGTCATCGTCTCCGTCACCGACAAGGGTAACGGACTGAGGTCCGACGCGGAGAAGATCCACAGCGATATGGCGTCATGTCTTCCGTTGGACAAGGAAGAGGCTGCGACCCTCTATCGCCTGCTTTACAAGATCCTTGGCCGATCCCTGTAACTACGGGTCGTATGTCTTTTCCGTGACGATGTCCACGGTAATGGGACCGACCCCCTTCCGGGGGCCCGGTCTTTCAGTTGTGACGTACGAAATGCTGGTAACCTATCGACATGAACGTGTATCCTGCAAGGTTCGCCGGGGTGTTCTTCAAGGTCTTTCCGTCGTGTGTGATGAACGTGTATCCCGTAAGGGCGTTCGATCCGATGGTCGTCAGACCTTTTCCGAACGTTATGTCCATCAACGACGAACATCCTCTGAGGGAGTTCACACCTATCCTTTCGACACTGTCCGCGAGGAATATGCTCTCGATCAGTGAATATCCGTAGAACGAGTAGTCTCCGATCTCGGTGACCCCGTTCTCCACGGATATTATGTCGAAATAGTCCTTGAACCCGTACCAAGGGGTCGTTTTCACCGTCCAGTCCCCTGCGGAACCGTGACCGTGTATCTTGAGCGTCCTGGTGTCGTAGTCGATGGTCCATGAGACCTCGTTCGCCACACCGTCGATCCTTTCGAGGTAGAGCGTTCCGTCGGTACCGTAGAACTCCTTCGACCTGAGGTTGGAGTCCTTGGCGCCGATCTCCTTCTGACCCTCGTAGAACGTCATGCCGAACAGCCCGCGCATACCGAGCGATACGAGACCTGTACCGACCTTCACATGTTCCGCCACGGAGGTGACGAGACTGTATTTTCCAGTACCTACGAGACTGTCGGAAAGGACTATGTCGGTCAGATATGGGTATTTGTAACATGCGTACGACCCGAGGTAGGTGACCCCTTCCTTGACGTCGACGCTCGTTATGTATCCCCTGTACGCGTACCAAGGGGTGGTCTTGGCGTTCCAATCGTCGGTAGGGCCGGTTCCTGAGAATTCGAGGGTTCCCGTGGAGAAGTCCAGTTTCCACATGGTGTCCCCACCGGCGGAACCGGACAGGGTGGCCATGGCATAGACCATCAGGTCCTCGTACACCTTGGTGGTGGGGATCCAGACCTCGGTGAACCCGGGGTCCCTGTAGTATCCGTACACGAACCGGGATTCGCTGATGATGCCGCCCTTGGTGAGGTCCTGGTAGTCGACGGTCCCGTCGTTGTAGGAGATGCACACTGTGACCTGACCACCCATGTTGCCTATGACAGGCATCCCCAACTGCCGCTCGTATATCGCTGTGAACCGGACGTCCCCTGTGACGACCATGCCTTCGCGGTACCCCTTCCAACCCACGAACTCGTAGTTTGTACCGCCGACCGGTCCCATGACGGGTACGGCATCGGGGACCTCGATCAGGTCTCCGTATTCCGCGGTATAGGACAAGGATATGTTGGGGAAGACGAACGTCACCGTGTACTCGTCGACCTCCTCGAACACGGCGGTGAAACTGACATCCCCTGTGACCGTCATCCCTTCGAGGTATCCCGCCCACTCCACGAACCTGTACTTTTTACCGCCGACCGGTTCGGTGACAGGTACGATGTCAGGTATTTCGATCAGGTCTCCGTATCCGGCGGTATAGGACATGTCGATGTTGGGGAAGACGAACGTCACCGTGTACTCGTCTGCTTCTTCGAACATTGCCGTGAACAGGACGTCTTCCGTGACGGTCATACCTTCGCGGTACCCCGCCCATCCCACGAACCTGTACTCGGTCCCGTCCACGGGTTTCTTCACCGGTACGGCATCGGGCAGTTCGATCACGCTTCCGTATTTCGCGGTGTACGCCACGATGTAGTTGGGGAAGACGAACGTCACCATCGGATCGGGGTTCTGTCTGTACAGCGTACCGTATCCGTCACCTATGTATGTGTATCCGGGCAGTGCGGGGGAGGTCAGCTGTCTGTTCGTATCGGGGTCACGGATGTCCAGACCGTCGAACGATCCTTTGAACGACACCAGGGACGAGGGGATCCTAAGGGATTTCATCACTTCGCATCCGGTGAAAAGTTCCTTTCCGAGTGCGGTCACGCTTCCGAGGTCCACCGACCTCAGGAAGGTGCACCCGTAGAAGGCCCTGTCGCCGATATAGGGCCCTCCGAGGACCGTCACCGTGGTCAGGTTCTCGCAGTTGGCGAAGGCGTACTCCTCTACCGTCGATACACTGGCGGGTATCGTGAGATAGACCAATCCCGCACAGTCTGCCCCGACGGACGTTCCGATGGAGTAGTTGGTCACCTCGGTCCCTTTGAACACGAAGGTCTGGGGAAGGGTCACGTTGAAAGACCGAGGTTCTATGTTCAGGACGACGTAGCTGTGGATACGTCTGCATATGATGTAATCCGCATCGTTTCCGGTCACCTTTGCGATGGACCCCTCGCCGTAGACCTCCAATGCGTTGTATGCGATATATCCATGGGACGTCGAACCCTGTGCGATATCGAGCTGTGAAAGATTGTACACGGTCTCGAGGGAATCGCATCCGTAGAACGCATACTGGTCTATCCCGGTCACCGATGCGGGCAGGGTGACCGTTCTGAGCGAACGGCAATCGGTGAACGCATACGAACCTATCGATACCAGGGATGACGGGAAGGACACGGCGGCCAACGAGGTGCATTCGCCGAACGTCAGCATTCCGATGGACACGACCGTGGACGGAACGAAGGCGTACTCCATGGACGTGCACCTGTAGAACATATAGTCCCCCAGATAGGTCGTACCGTGGGGGATCTCCACTCCGAGGAGGGAGGTGCATCCGTAGAACGCACCGTCTCCGATATGCCTGACATTGTTGGGGATCTCAGCTTCGACAAGGGATTCGCAACCGTGGAACGCATGTTCTCCGATGGATGTGACCGTCGGAGGGATCCATACGAACGAAAGCGATGTGCATCCCTGGAAAACACTGTCCTCTATACTGGTAAGACGGGAGGGAGAGATCATGCCGGTGAGGGATGTACACCCCTGGAACGCGCAGGGTCCGATGTATGTCACGGAATCGGACATGCTCGCTGCGACAAGCGATTCGCAGCCGTAGAACGCATAGTCTTGGATCACCGTCACAGAACCCGGTATGTCGATATATCTGAGGGACTCGCATCCGTAGAACGCATGCGACCCTATATCTCTGACCGATTGCGGGATGTCGACCTCGTAAAGGTTTGGGAACATGTAGAACATCCCGTCCCCTATGGACGTGATATCTCTGAAAAGTACGGCCTTTCTGACCGATTCGCGGTCCAGATGGTTCACCGATATCTCCGGAACAAACGTATCGCTTCCGCTGACGGAGAAGGAGTATGCGCTTTTCGATACATACAGGGTGCCGTAGGGGTCCTGGTAGTAATGGAAGCTGCCGATGTCTGTGCCGGAGTCTGGTCTGACGATTATGCCGGGCGTCGCAGGTATCGCGGGCGGGGCGTTCGGATTGGTTATACCCGCTTCGGAGCCCCCGTCGTCGAAGACCGGTATGGCGGTCAATATGCAGATGGCGAATATACTCGATAGTACACACAGAAGGGACCATCTCCCCCTACCGTATGTTCTGTAATATGTTGTCAAGTGTCCCTGGAACGGTCAATACGTATTCATCGTTTGCTGTTTTTCCAGATCGACCTGGGAAACTGTTAATTATCCCGGAACGGTCACTCGGCCGTGCCTGTTTTCAAGCTAGGATCCGTGACGACCTACCCCGGTGGGTATTTCGATGTACCTCTGGTGATCGAAACCTCTCCGGAGATTCGGAATTTCGAACTGGATCTAAGGTTTGATGAGAGATTCGTCCTGAAGGATGTCGTCGGGAACGGCCGTTATGAAATGAATTTCTGTCCGTTTTCGGGCGGTCTGATCACCGTCAACGGCAATCCGGATGGTGTGCCTGTACGCGATGAGTGTTCCGAAGTGGCCGTCCTGAGGTTCCGCACGGAGGCGGATTCAGAGATCGGACCTGGGAACATCGACATAGTCGATTACCTAGTATACAGCAGTTCCGGCGAGTCGATCGAGGTGGACGTCGTGCGTTGCACCGTCAACGTGAGAAAATCCTATGGGAAGAGGTTGACGACGTATTTCAAGGAGAACAAGGTCGAAGGCATCCTCCTCATCTCCATCATCCTGGTCGCTTTGATCGCATCGGTCGCCTTGGCGGACCATATGGAGCTTTTCGGACACCATTATGTCCATTACGATTCGAAGGACCCCACATGTACGGAAGTGGGCTGGGACGAGTACGATGTCTGTTCCAAATGCGGCCACAGCACCTACCGTGAGATCCCGGCCATGGGGCACGATCCGGTCTACCACGATGCGAAGGTCCCCACCTGTACGGAAGTGGGCTGGGACGTATACGAGACCTGTTCGAGATGCGATTACACGACATACCGTGAGGTCCCCGCCCTGGGGCATGACCCGGTCTTCCACGATGCGAAGAAACCTACCTGTGACGAGGTGGGATGGTTCGAATACGATACCTGTACCATATGCGACCATTCCACATATACGGAGATCGGACCGGTCGACCATGTGTACGCCGCGACCCGTTACGGGTTCTCGGGATCCGAAGGGACGGCGTACACCTGCATCGTATGCGGGGGGACGATCGTCCTGGAGGAACCCGTGGACGTACCTGCAGGAGCCTTGTGGGCCTATGGGGCGGATGGCGAACCGGTGACGGTATCGGTACTGGAGGCCATATCCGTCCCTGTATGTCCGGGGGACACCGTCCGTATGCCTCTGGTGGTCTCCACGGACCCTTCGTATACGAACGTGGATATCAGGGCGACGGTGGTCTACAACGGGGCGTTCACGCTTGAATCGGTGGATGGTACAGGACAATGTTTGACGGTCTTCGGTGACGGTTCCTGCGAGATCGGATGCGGAACGAGGCTGTCCGGCGGACACGGTGCATTGGAACTGGTGTTCACCATAGGGGAGGACGTTCCCTGTGGTCGTTATCTCATCCATCTGGAATCGGCGGAGACGGTCACGTCCGGGGGAGAGGTCTGCCGTGCCATAGGTCTGGACGCGATCCTGGACGTAACGGAAAAGTGAACCCCGTTCAGGGTAGAATGTCTTTGACCGAGAGGTTGCGGTATTCGTTCTCGATGTCCGAGATCATCTTCTTCCTCGCATCCTCGCATTTTCTGGAGACGGACAGTTTGTACATGGCGTAGGCCTTCTCCTTGGACTTCTCCACGCCCAGGCCGTACTCGTACATCGATCCCAGACGGTACATGGCCTCGCCGTGGTCCTGATCGGAGGCCAGCCTGTAGTAGTGGACGGCCTTCTCGAACGACATCTCGGTGCCTTTGCCCAGCTGGTAGAGCTCGCCCAGTCTGAACTGGGATTCGCAGTCACCCGCATCGGCGAGTTCCTTCAACCTGTCGATCTCCGCATGGTCGTCCGTGCCTGCGGGGTGTGGGCCGTCCCCCGAACCGGCGGTGTACTCCTCCATCGAGGTGGGTACCAGCGTGTGGAGGGGGCCGGAGTAGTTTATCCTGATGGTGCCCCTGTTGGAGTCCTTGTATTCCTCGTAACGGGTGCGTTGGACCGAAGGGTACCATCCGCTGTCCTGGTTGCGGGTGTTGTAGGTGTATCCGTACTGGTTCATCACGTACTTTATGTACGCATACCTGTCGAGACCCTCTTTCTTGAGCAGCTCCCTGTAGTACGGGGAATGGGGACCGGCCAGGTTCTCGAACATGGTCATCAGTTCGTCCTTGGAGACGGTCTGTCCCGGGCACGAGGCCACCCTCTCCCGGAGGTCCGCGAACTCCGTATGGTTGAGGGTCTCGCTGTTCATGTTGAGGCAGTGGTATTCGTCGGGGTTACGATGGATGTTGAGGGCCCCCAGGTTCTTCATCAGGGACCTCACGGTCTCGTCGTCCGACCTGATGCCGATCGCATCGAGATACGGTCTGGCCTCGGAGATGGTCAGCCCCTTCCTGCCGTTGAGGGCGGTTATGAGCTCCATGGCGGTCCCGTACGGGACGACGGTAGGCCTGTCATCAAAACAGTCCAGGGATTTGGTCCAATAGAACGAACCTCCGAAGTACACGAGGTTGAGGCCGTATTCCCTGTGGGCCAGGGCGTGGTGGAATATCCTCGACAGCTCCCCCAGGAACACGTCCACCCCTCTCCAGGTGAAATACCCGTATGCGGAGTTCACCGTGAAGGGGATCTCGTCGTGGTCCTTGTAGAATATCTCCATATCCTCTTCCAGACGGGACGGTACGGTGCATGCCCCCTGCAGGTCCACCAACGAGGCCCTGCAACTGTCTATCTCCCTGGCGGTCAACCTGTGACGCTGGTCTTCCGACGAGTTCTTCGCACGGTCCAGGACGTCGAGGTTCAGAAGGGTCTGTTCACGGCCGCACGCGATCTTCCAACGCGAGTCCTTCTCCTTGGCGGAGGCGGTTATGGTGTTCGGACGTGAGTACAGGGAATCCCACAGGTCGGCGGTCTTTATGGAGATGTTGACCATCTCGGCGGACCTCTTCTTGGAATAGCCGCCTTTCCTGAAGAACGTGTACAGGTACTTCTGTTGGATGTTGATGTCGTCACAGCATATGACGTCGAGATATTCCTTTGAAACGTGTCCTACCAAGTCCTTTCCCCGTTCTCTTTCTGGCTTTCCGATGTGTGGGCCGTAAAATCCTGTCCGATTGCAGACCTCATATGGTTCGAACGGTTAAATAGGTATGCCTAATCCGGAAAAGACCGATAAAAACAGTATTTACCTATGGATATTTGATATAACCCGTAAAATTTTATTTTTTAATAGGATAAATTCCCTGTTGGACCAGGTCTTGTGACACAGGTATTAGTAATATAGTCAAGGATTGGTTGGGTGACAGGGGATATCTACGAATGAAGGAACTTTCTGAGCAACATCCTGGCATCGCAAACCCGGTCCAGGGAGATTATCGGTTCTTCGGTATTTAAACGTATATCCTATATCGGATCGACTAAATTATTCCGTAATCCGATGTACACTTATGTCGCGACCGTCCGACGGACCCGTTCAGACGGACCTGTCTCCCTTCCATATTATATATACAAGGTATCCAATCCGCTTCCATTCAGCGTGCTATGGTAAAGCACGACACAGTGATAACATGCCTTTCAGAAACGAAGAACTCGAGACCATGCCCCGTGAGGAACTGCAGAAGATGCAGTTCGAACTGCTCAGGAAAGAGATCCGCACAATGTATGATTCCTCGGAGTTCTTCAGAAAGAAGATGGAGTCCGTTAACCTGACCCCCGACGACATCGTCGACATGGAGACCTTCAGGAAGATCCCGTTCATGGTGAAGAACGACCTCAGGGAGAACTACCCTGACAGACTGTTCGTCAGGCCCTATAACGAGATCGTCAGGATCCATGTCTCCTCGGGAACCTCCGGCAAGCCCACCGTCGTCGGATACACCAGGAACGACATGGAGAACTGGACCGAGTCCCTCGCAAGGGGAATGAGCTCCTTCGGTGTGACCGACAAGGACGTCTTCCAGAACATGCACGGATACGGTCTCTTCACCGGAGGTCTCGGTGCCCATTACGCCGCCGAGAAGATCGGGGCCACCGTCGTGCCCGCAGGTACCGGTAACACCGACAGACAGATCCAGCTCATGCACGACCTCCCCGTCACCTGCCTCGCCGGAACCCCTTCCTACATGTTCCACATCGCGGACGTCTGCGACCAGATGGGCATCGACATGCACGAGTACACCAAGGTCGACAAGGCCCTCGCCGGAGGGGAACCTTGGTCCGACAGCATGAGGAAGAAGCTCTTCGACAGGACCGGAATCAGGGCACACAACTGCTACGGTGCCAGCGAGTTCTACGGCCCCATGTTCGTCGAGTGCGAGAAGCAGTGCGGTGCACACGTCTGGGCCGACCTGACCCTTATCGAGATCCTCGACAAGGAAGGCAACCCCGTCCCCGAAGGGGAGAGCGGAGAGGTCGTCGTCACCATGCTCCAGAAAGAGGCCTTCCCCCTGATCAGGTACAAGATCGGAGACATCTCCACCCTCACCTGGGAGAAATGTCCCTGCGGAAGGACCCATCCCCGTCTCGGAAGGATCACCGGAAGGAGCGACGACATGATCGTCGTCAGGGGTATCAACGTGTTCCCCTCCCAGATCGAGAGCGTCATCGGTGAGATGCCCTTCCTCTCGCCTTTCTACCACATCACCCTCACCAACCCCAACTACATGGATAAGATCGAGGTCGACGTGGAGGTCAACAACGATTCCCTCACCGATGATATGAACCGCATCAACGAGATGTCCGTCCAGGTGCAGGCACGTCTGAAGGAGATCCTCAACCTCAAGGCCATCGTCAGGATCAACCTTCCCGGAACCCTGCAGAGGTTCGAAGGAAAGGCCAAGCACGTCACCGACAACAGGTCCTGGGAGTGAACCAAACCCTTAAACGTATTACATAAATACCCCTGTGAGGAAAATAACATGTCTGACAACAACGGTCACTACTGCACCAACTGCACCCTCAATGTGCACTACGTCGTATGCCGCAACTGTTACAACCAGTACGACTACCAGCTCGACAAATGCCCCAAGTGCGCCGAGCCCATCGTAAGGGCCTGCCCCCGCTGCTGGACCTCTTTCTGAAACCTTTACCGGGGGAGCGATCCCCCGTTCACTCCTATATCGCGGACGACCCTTTCTATCAATGTGTCCAGTCCTGGAAGGCAGTCCGACACCTCAACGTTCCCATGGCCGTCCACGGTCACCTTGCACCTGTACAGGTTGTCCGTCAGCAGCTGGCTGCCGAGACGTACCCTCAGGTCCCCGTACGACACCGACACGGTCCCGTCCTTCCTCCTCATGGTGTACGGTTCTATGAGCCTCTGCCAGTTCTTCAGGGTGTGCCGACGGTTCTCCCTCCGGTGCAGGTACTCCTTGATGAGGTACGACCTGCGTACGTCGGACACGATCCCGGCCCGTAGGGACAGGTCCGACACGCCGGAGACGTCCAGACGGCCGTCGGAACGGTAGTAGACCTCCACCCCCTGTACGTGGCCGTGGCGTGAACGCCAACCTTCTGCAAGGTATCCGTCCCTGTACGGGATGCTGATTTCGTGCAGGACGTCCGGATCGGCCGAGAACGTATAAGGGGATGTCTTCCAGGGGGCGGAGGTCATATACCATAGACCTTGGACAGGTATATGAAGTTCTCAGGGGGAGAGGTGACCGTCAGTGACCGAAAGTACGGTCGAAAAGCTCGCCTTTGCGGTATCTCTCCAGGCCGCAGTACTCCCTGTCGCGGCAGAGGATGACCTTTTTGGGGTCTTCCTTGAGCATGTCCTGTACGAGCTCCACCACAAGGTCTTTCAGCTCGGGAGGGTTGATTATCGCACCCACCTTGCCGTCGCGGGTGTCCACGAAGACGTTGGTGGTGATGCATCCCTCGAAGTTGTCGACGGTCATGGTGATCCTACGGTCCTTGTACTCCGCGGTGGCGAAGCGTCCGTCGGTCTCCACGTAAGGTTTGAGAAGGTCCCACCAACGGTCCACATGGACGACGTAGAACGGATCCACCTTGTAGTCGGCCTCACGGGCGTTGTAGTCCTCCACGATTATGTTCTCGATGAGCATCGTGAGGAACTCGTCGTCGGACCCGTCGATGTGGAGGTTGCCTTCGGAATCGAAAAACGATACGCAGCCGTCCGGGAAGTCGATGTGCTTCTTCTCCAGGGAGCTCTTCCAAACGGAGACGGGATAGGTGGTGATCTTCTTCCTGGTCTCCGATCTGTATTTCGCCTTGAGGACGGACGGGTCTGCCTTGAACATCGTCCTTCGGAAAGGGGCACCTGTATATGGATTTGTCCGAACACTGTACGGTATCTTCCGAAGGTCATTCGGGCCCGGGGTATTTTTCGGCGATGGCCGAGATAAGTTCTTTGGCATTGTCCGCTATGTCGAACGTCCTTATCCATTTGCCGTTGTCCGATTTTCTCCAACCGCCAGTGATGATGCCGAGGTCGAACATCTGGTCCAGATTCTTGGAGATCGTGGCCCTGCTTATCCTTCCCTCGAGATCTTCGACCAACCTGGTAAGGTATATCGGTTCGTTCCTCTGATTGTATCTGTAGATACGTACTGCGATCTCAAAATCGTTCGGTAGTTTCTCCACGCGACCTTCCTCCTATATGCTGATGTGCGGATTCTATCCTGGAGTATAGAATATTATACTTCAGTATAAAATCTATCGAGAACCACGTCCGATTCCGGACATCTGTTTGAAACTATTCGGACGAACATCCGTGGAAGATCCGTTTCAGGTATGATCTTGAACGGACTCTTCGATCAGACGGACCAGTCGATGACGGTGAGGATGAACCTGTCCCCGTTGGTAAGGGA
>JAKSHW010000180.1 GCA_024399195.1 archaeon
ACTGAAAAAGGAAATGACCCCTTTCGGGGTGTGTTTCAATCTTTGAAATATTCGGCGACTGTTTCCAACATGCCGTCGAACGTGGATTTCGCAGGGATGGTATCTGCAGGAAGTCCGATGGAGGCCATTCCTTCGGAAGTGGGTTTTCCGATGGCGACCTTGTAGACGTCGGCGAGGTATTCGTCGGTCTTCTCTTTACCGAAACGTTCCTGCATCTGGGAATAGAACGTCTTTGCGGTAAGGGGGCTGGTGAACACCATGGCATCCACTTCGCCGGAGGCTATACCGTCCATGAGCCTTTCATGGTCGGGACCGACCGCCGCAGGAACCATGTCATAGGATGCGATGTCCTCCACATACGCCCCTGCGTCCTGAAGGATCTCCACGGCCTTGTTGTCCCCTACGGCGGACCTGACGAGGACCACGGTCTTCTCGAAGACCTCATCGGCGATCTCGTTTGCCACACATTCGGCGGAATACATTTCGGGGACGAGGTCGGAATCCCTCCCGACCATCTCCTTCAGGGCCTTCTCGGTGCTGGAGCCCGTACAGGCGACGTTGGTGCCTTCGAGGAGGATCAGGAGGTTCTCCTTTCCGAACTCCTTGACGCATTCCTCTACGGCGGTGATGCTTGCGAACAGGACGAAGTAGGCCTCGTTGGAGACGAGGAGCTCCTTCAGTCTGTTGAAAGCCTCGGGTTTTCCGTGGATCGGGTCCAAGGAGGGGGCCCCTATGCCGGTCAGGCCGAGCTTTTTACAGCTGGCGTAACCTGCCTCGAGGCGTTCCCTAGGCCTTGTGAACCCTACGGTGGTCATGCGAGGTCACCGAGGACGTCCCTGAGCTGGACGACGGTACCGACGACCATGATGCCGGGGGTCTGTGCGTTCTTCTCCTTGATGGTCTGTGCGAGCTTCGACACGGTGGTGGTGTAGACGGTCTGCTCGGGGGTGGAACCTTTGCTGATGACCGCTGCGGGCATGTCAGGGGACATTCCTCCGGCGATGAGCCCGTCGGAGATGTTCTGTGCGTTCTCGAGTCCCATGAGGATGACGAGGGTGCCGTGTCCTGCTACGAGGCTCTTCCAGTCCACACGGTCGCCCTCCCTGTCGCTCTTCTCGTGTCCGGTGACGAAGGTCACAAGGGATGCGTGGTCCCTGTGGGTCACAGGTATTCCGGAGAGTTCGGGGACGGAGATGGACGAGGATACTCCAGGGATGACATGCACTTCGACACCTGCCTTCCTGAGTTTCTCCGCCTCCTCCGCACCTCTTCCGAAGAGGAAGGGGTCCCCTCCTTTCAGACGTGCGACGACGAGTCCCTTGTTGGCGTACTCCACGAGGAGGTCGTTGGTCTGCCACTGTTTGAGGTGGTGGTCCGCGGCCCTCTTTCCTGCATCGATGAGCTCCGCTCCTTCCTTGCATTCCTTGAGAAGCTCGGGGGAGGAGAGCGCATCGTAGAAGACGACGTCCGCTTCCCTGAGCGCCTGAAGTCCTTTGACGGTGATGAGTCCGGTGTCTCCGGGTCCTGCTCCGATAAGGTATACTTTTCCTGCCATGTTGATCATTCCTTTTTTCCGAGAAGGGTGTTTGCGATCTCTTTGGTCTTGATATCTACCTCGGAGAGGGGGAAGGTGATGTCGATCCTTATGGGGGGATCGTTGATGTAGGAGATGGCCAGCATACGCATCTCGTCTCCGTTGAGCTCCGCGTTGACCCCGATGGGGGAGGTGCATCCCGCGTTCATGTGCCTGAGGACGTCCCTTTCGGCCTTGACCTCGGCACGGGTCTTCGCATCGTCTATCTTTTTCAGAAGTTCGAGGGTCTCCTTGTCGTCTGCCCTGCATTCGACCGCGATCGCTCCCTGTCCCGCGGCGGGGATGAAGAGCTCCTTGTCGATGGCGTTTACGCCTTCGGTGATACCGAGCCTGTCTAGACCGGCCTTTGCCATGAGGATGGAGGTGTACTCTCCGTTCTCGAGCTTCTCCATCCTGGTGTTCATGTTCCCACGGATGGTCTTGATACCGAGTCCGGGCCTTGCGGCGTTCAGCATCTTCTCCCTCCTTACGGAGGAGGTTCCGACGACACCGTCCGCGGGGACGTCCTCGAGGGGCATGGGCATCATGGCGTCCCTTACATCGGCTCTGGGGAGGACGGCTGCGACGACGAGCCTCTCGTCCATCACGGTGGGGATGTCCTTGAGCGAGTTGACGGTGACGTCGACCTTTCCGGCAAGGAGGGCCGCATCGAGCTCCCTGACGAACACTCCGGTCCCGCCCATGTTCTTGAGGTGGGTCTGGAGGTCCACGTCCCCGAAGGAGGTCATTCCCTTGATCTCGCAGACGAGTCCGGGGACGGCCTTCTCGATGACCTCTTTGAACTGCAGGGTCTGGGCCATGGCGAGCTGGCTCTCCCTGGTCCCGGCGATCATCCTTTCTTCACCTCTCTGAGGAATCCGTCGAAGGTGGTGGCGATCTTGTCGCAGGCCTCTTCGTCGTGTGCGATGGACATGAACTCCACCTCGAGGGCTCCGGGAGGCAGGTACACTCCGTGGTCGAGCATGTAGGCGAACATCCTGTTGAACATGGTCCTATCCGCAGACTGTGCCTCGGTTCCGTTGGTGGCCTCGTCGATGCCGAAGAACACGGAGAACATGGATGCGACGGTCTGGATGCAACCGGGTACGTTAAGGTCCTCCATGGAGTCCCTCATGCGTGCGACGAGCTCCTGGGTGGTCTTCTCGAGGTCGTCGTACCTTCCCCTCTCGGCCATGAGCTCGATGGTCTCCAGACCTGCGGAGGCGGAGACGGGGTTCCCTGCGAAGGTACCTGCGGCGTAGACGGGTCCTGCGGGTGCGACCATCTCCATGATCTTCTTCTTACCCATGAAGGCGCCTGCAGGGTATCCACCGCCGACGATCTTTCCCATGGTGGTCATGTCGGGGGTCACGTTGTAACGGCCCTGTGCGCTCTGTTTTCCGAGCCTGAAACCGGTGATGACCTCGTCGAAGATGAGGACAGCCCCGTGGGATTCGGTGATCTTCCTCATTTCCTGGAGGTATCCCTTCTTGGGAGGGACGACACCGACGTTGCCCATGACGGGTTCCATGATGATCCCCGCGATGTCCTCGTTTTTGTCTAGGAGGGATTCGAAGGCACCGGCATCGTTGTATTCCACAAGATAGGTGTTCTTGACGTCCTCGGGAGGTACTCCTAGGGAGCTGGGGGTACCGTTCACGGAACCGGAACCGGCCGCCACGAGCACGGTGTTGTGGGCTCCGTGGAAACCTCCGTTGAGCTTCACGATACCGTTCTTCTTCGTGTAACCCCTCGCGAGCCTGATGGCGTGCATGGTGGCCTCGGTACCGGAGACGGCGAGCCTGCACA
>JAKSHW010000181.1 GCA_024399195.1 archaeon
CACGGAGTTGCTCACCTTGTGTATCCCCCAGTTCGTGATGAGCTCCATCTTCATGCGTAGATTCAACAGGGCCCCGTGCCCATTTTTGAACGTTTTTTGAGTCCTTTTTTAATCTGAAAAATCAATTGAAAAATTTGATTTCAGCCATTATTTTGAAATTATATCGAACGGCCTATAGCTTCCGCTAGGGCTGTGCGATTATCCTGATGTGTTCCCGAAACCCCCTGCCTATAAATAATTATTCGGCTATCTTTACTATGTAAAGATAGGTTTCATAAAACCAGTGCGATTTATTCTGATATTACCAATCTGGGGCTGGAAATCTGGATTTCGCAGAGAAGACGTACGAGGGGATCTGGGCCAACGTAGGCCTGGGCATGGCCGTGTTCGAAGAATGCGGCCTTTCCGAACTGATAGACGAGGCCGTGAAGTACAAGGGAGGTCGCAGACTCTCCCCCGGGAACGCGGTCAAGGCCATGATAGGGCCCATGCTTTCGGTGACCGGGAAGGTCGCCGTGTGCAGAGTGGACGATTTCTATGCGTCCGCCCCCGTCGACGTGATGTTCGGGGACTCCGTGGAGCACCGGTCGTTGAACGACCGGGCCCTCGGTGACACCTTGGACGAGCTCTACGGTTCGGACATGCAGGACCTTCTCTGGAGATGTGCGGAGAGATGTCGCGTGAAGTACGGTCTGTCCTCGTCCGTGTACCACATGGACGCCACCAACTTCCCCGTGTACGTGCTCGCCGGCGTCGAGGAACCGGAGGAAGGTTCGATAGCCCCGATGTACGGAGGGAACTCCAAGAACAAAAGGAACGATCTGCGTCAGTACGACGCAGAGATAGTGACCGACGGGAACCGTACGCTGACGTATCTACGTGCGTACAGCGGGAACACGTCCGATGTCGAGATGAACAGGGACACGGTCGAGTTCCTCAAGGACAGGCTCGACTGCGGCAGGTCCACCATAGTGGCCGATTCAAAGCTCGTCACCGAAGACCTTCTGAAGAGGCTTATGGACAACGACCTGGGGTTCATATCCAAATGTCCCGAGAACTTCTCCAAAAAGGTCAAGGGCACCATCGTGCAACTGGTGGAGACCGGCGTCATGACCCCCTCTTCCCTCGGTAAAGGGTACATGGTCTACGATACGGAGGCGGATACCGTCTGCGGGAGACTGAGGTTCCTCGCATACAGGTCCCCCATGGACAGGGAACGTTGTCTGAAATACCACAGGGAACAGGGGGACAGGCTTCTCGCGAAGGCCTTCGCCCCTCTCCGCAAACGCCTGTTCAACTGCATACCCGATGCGGAGGAGGAATACGGCATCGTCGCCAAAGGCATCGAGGACCACGGCTACAGGGTGGAACATACGGTCGTCGAGCACGACATCGTGGAGAAGAGGCCGCAGAGAGGCAGACCCAAGAAAGGGTCCCCTCCGCCTACCGTGACCAAGAAGTACGGCATAGACGTGACCTGGACCTTCGACGAGGATGCCGCCAGGAAACTGATGGGCGAGGATTCGGTACAGGTGCTCGTGACCAACCTGCCGAGCTCCGACGATCCCACGGGGAACCTCCGCGATGGGGCCACGTCGGACGAGGTCCTCAGGACCTATCTCGATGAATACAAGCCGGAACACACGTTCCGGCTTCTGAAGTCCGACATAGGCATGTCCAAGGTATACCTGCACAAGCCCAACCGCGAGGCGGCCATGATGATGGTCATGGAGGTGGCCGCGGCGATCACCAGCGTCATAGACTGCGTCCTGAGACAGAAGGAGGTCGGTTACACGTTCAACGACCTCTCCTGGAAGATCCTGACGACGACCGTAAGGTACAGGCGGTCGTCCGGATACAAGTTCTTGGACGGACCCGAAGGGTCCGGTTCCCTCATCAAAGAATACTGCAAGATACTCGAGATAGATCCCGACCTGATGATCGGACGCAAATAAGGGGAAAACCCCTGTGGACATGCTTTCACGCCCTGTCAGCGTGAGCTATGGCCAGTATCGGAAATTACCCCAGGACTGTTGAATTCACGTGTTATAGAAAGTCATTTGAAAATTCATAGATGTATTGAATTTTCAAATGACTCGGTTAGTGTTTATTTTATTATGCGCTCATAATCTTCTTTAGAAAGGGTGCCTATGTAATGTTGGACATTTTTAATTGGTATTGTTATTGTATCAGTGCATACCCATGTACGTTTATCGAGATTAGCAGAATGTGTATCTTTAATTTCACGTCTGCATTCTCCATCATGTGTTGTGCATTTGTAACATTTTAGTTTTATCCCGTCATAGTCCACGACAACTATTGGGCGGGCTTTACTAATTGAACAATCTTCAAATGGTACGTCTGCGAACCAAATCTCTCCTTTGGAGGGCATAGTATGCCTTTTAGAATCTGTTTTTATTGTTTTATTGCAGTTGTGTTCAGTTGTTTGGGGATTTTCTTGAATAGAGTACCCCATTCTTCTAATTTTCTCAAATTTGCTGCAGATTTTACCGTTTATATTTATTTTAGAGATGTTTTTCTCCAAGTACTCACCTCCGAAGAAGAATGTATAAACGGAGCTGAGTGTAGGGCCTCACCTGCACATAACGTCCGTTGACACATGTCAATCTTCGATTATGTGCAACGTGGCGGAGATGTCCCTGGTTTCGTCATCCATCGGATTTTCCTCGGCCCTAATCCGATTCAGATTCTTTGGGCAAATGCACTCAGGTGCATTCTTTCGTCTCTGTCGCAGTCTGATTGTTCCGTTCGGATGTTCAAAAGGAAAATGTGGGTGGGCTTCATCCTGTTGGGAAGGAGTCTCTTTTTCCTTTAGAACATTCGTTCCGTTAAGTTCAATCCACCGACCGACTGCTATCGCTGCGTTTGAGGTCTAACAAACACGGAGTAATTCAAAACTGATTATAAAACTGTATTGATTCCGACTTGTATCAATGGAATCATTCGGTCTTCTCAAGGATTATGCCCTTCAGGAAAGCCCCACGCTCTTCCCTCTTCTTCTTACAGAGTGCGAAGAGCTCCTCTTCCGAATACCCCAGATTGGACGCCAGTCCGATAAGGACCTCCAGCACATCCGCAAGCTCCTCGAGGTTCTAAGTATCCGAAGAATTCCTCTCCACTGACGATATGCGTCTTGGCGGTACGTCCCGATGCCTCTATTATCTCAGGTATCCTGTCTCTCACAAGTTTATCGTATTCGGGCATGTCTCACATCCTCTTCCTGTACCTGCCTTCCTTGTACCTCAGCGTGCGGTATTCGACCGCATCCCTGACCTCATCGATGATGACGGACGATCTCAGGTACGGC
>JAKSHW010000182.1 GCA_024399195.1 archaeon
CAAGGGAACCGAGATGCACGACTATATGAAGGCGGTATATGACGGCAAGATCAAGGTCGCATACAAGCCCCAGTACGTCGACCTCCTCCCCAAGACCACCAAGGGTGTCGTCAGGGACCTGCTCTCCAAGAGCGCCGAGAGGATGTCCGTCGACGAGGCCGCCAAGCTCTTCGGACTCGAACAGGTCATCGACAGGGACATCACCAAGCTTTCCGGAGGAGAGCTTCAGAGGGTCGCCATGGCTGCCACCTTCATGAAGGACGCCGACATCTACTTCTTCGACGAGCCCACCTCCTACCTCGATATCTTCCAGCGTGTCAAGATGGCACGTATCATCATGCAGCTCGCCAGTGCCGACAAGTACGTCATCGTCATCGAGCACGACCTCGCCATCCTCGACTACCTCGCCGAGAACGTCAACCTCGTCTACGGATCCGAGGGAGCATACGGAGTGTTCACCAAGGCAAGGCAGGTCAGGGTCGCCATCAACGCGTACCTCAACGGATACCTTCCCGAGGAGAACATCAGGTTCAGGGACAAGGCCATCGAGTTCGACCTCATGGCACCTCCCGGAGAGTGGGACACCCCCGAGCTCATCGATTTCGAAGCGGTCTACAAGGACTTCGGAGAGTTCAAGCTCGACGTCAACAGCGGAAACGTGAAGATCGGAGAGTCCGTCGGTATCGTCGGACCCAACGCAACCGGTAAGACCACCTTCGTCAAGATGCTCGCCGGTGAGATCAAGCCTGACAAGGGATGCGTCAACGGAGTCATGAAGGTCGCTTACAAGCCCCAGTACATCTCCCACGACTTCGACGGAACCGTACAGGACTACCTCTACGCCAAGAACTTCGAGGCGGTCACCTCCAACATCTTCGAGACCGAGGTCCTGGAGCCCCTTGCGATCAAGTTCCTTATGGAGAAGAAAATGACCACCCTGTCCGGGGGAGAGCTCCAGAGGGTCGCCATCGCAGGATGTCTTGCAGAGGAAGCCGATATCTACCTTCTCGACGAACCCTCCGCATACCTGGATTCGAACCAGAGGATGCAGGCCGCAAGGTGCATCTCCAGGATGATGGACAAGAGCGGAAGGTCCGCCATGATCGTCGACCACGACATCTACTTCATCGACATGGTCGCTGACTCCATCATGGTCTTCGGCGGACAGCCCGGATCCCACGGTATCGCCGAGGGACCCTTCAAGATGAGGGAGGGAATGAACAAGTTCCTCAAGGACGTCGACATCACCTTCAGGAGGGACGGAGACACCCACAGGCCCAGGATCAACAAGGAGGACTCCAACCTCGACAGGACCCAGAAGGCCGCAGGCGAGTACTACTATCCCGACGACCTCGATCAGAACAAGACCAAAGCGAAGGACCAGTAAATCATTCAATACCCAGGCACGGGTATTCATGTGCCTGGGACGTTTTTAATCCAAAAAAAATAATAATTGCAACGATGTAGTTGTCCGCTACAAGTTCACATCCATTTCCCGAATGTGTTCACAATATTGACAGATTTGCACGTAATTTTGACTTGAGTTCGCCGCATATTGACTTTTTGGAATGATAATTGGTGGTCAAAATGGATACATTGTTGACAGTTATGATACCTTCTCAGTTAGTGTTTTTATGGAATAGTTCGATGGGTCAAACGACTTTTCAGGCAGGTAATTCGACCGATTTTACATATTTTCACCAGAATCTGTCAAATTCTTGTGAAAAACCGTGACTGTTTCCTAGCATTTCGCCCCGGAAATGTTATGTTAGAACGAAATACGGAACGATGGTACAACTATAATTGGTGCTTAGATCGGGGATCGTATTGACAGTTATGCACGGACATCCCTTCTTATGGAGAGGGGTTGTGAAATCATGTAAAAACTGCATTTTTCCATTGATTTCCGTCACTTTCGCTCACTTTCGCCACTTTCGGTCATCTCCCCCTGTGAGACTTATATAGGGTTTGCAAGGTTAGGAAAAACAATGACGAACGGCATGTACACCGCAGTGAGATTGACTCTCGATCCAAACAGGGCTCAGAAGGAGTTCTTCGACATGATGATCGGGAAACTCCGCTATGTGTACAACGCCTGCATCTACTATCTCAAACACACCTACATCCATCAGGATGGAAGGATCTGTTCGCAGTTCGACCTCAACAGATTCTGTGGAGACATGTGGCGCAGGAACATGTGGCTCCATACAATCTACAACAACTGCATGTTCGAGACCGCCGCACGCGCCAAACAGGCGTTCGAGAAATGCAGGGACAACTCGAAGAAACGCAAAAGGGATTCCGGTTGCAGGCAGTTTCCGAGATACAGGAGACTCGGGCAGTTCACCTCGTTCGGCTATCTTTCCAAGACGGGGTTCCGCATCTATGATGCGGACGACAACGGGAAGCTGAAACGCTATGTGGAGATGGGCAAGATGCCCGGCAGGGTCAGGGGCCGCAACATGCAGGAAATAATCGGCACACCCAAGACCCTCCGCATCCACGTGAAGGACTACGGGACCCACAAGGCATACTACTGTTCCTCATCCATAGAACTCCCCGAAGGATACGGGGAGGGGATCTTCGATATCGAGGAACTCCTGGGACTGAAGGAGAGGGTGCCCATCGGCATCGACCTTGGTCTGGGCCATGTGGCATTCTTCTCCGACGGTACCGTTTTCGACAACCCCCACACCTTTGCAAAGGAGATAGAGGAGTTCCGCAAACTCAGCAGGAAACTCACCGAGAGCAAGGGAACCCCCAGGGAAGCCAAGGCAAGATCAAAGATGGTGCACAAATATGAAAGGAACAACAACATCAAGACGGAACTGAAGAACAGCATCGTGAACAGGGCTGTGTATGACCACGATTTAGTGTTCATAGAGGACCTCTCCCTCGGACAGATGAGGGCGAGAGCGAAAGGAAAGGCAATGATCCATTCCTACAACGACGCATCCCTGGGAAAGATCATCGACGGACTGTGCAGGAAGTCGCAGAAGACTCAGTGCAGCGTGGTGAAGGTAGATCCCAGGAATACGTCCCAGCTATGTTCCGGATGCGGTGCGATGGTCAGGAAGGACCTCAGAGAAAGGGTGCACAGATGTCCTAAATGTGGTTTCACCGCGGACAGGGACTTCAATGCATCGCTGAACATACGCGACAGGGGGTTGGCCGGCAACCCTTCCTCTGCGATAAAGGGGAGAATCACCGAACCCATTGTCCTCGCCTGACAAGGCAGGAACAATGGGTGACGTACCAACACACCGTGAGGTGTGGTTCGCCTTATTTGGCGAACTCAGGTT
>JAKSHW010000183.1 GCA_024399195.1 archaeon
TCTCCGAACCCTGTTCCACCGTCATCTTCCCCTTGGAGATCTTGATGCATACTTCTTCCAGATTGAACGGATCCACTTCCGACGGTCTCCTGCCTGCACGGCCGTTCTTCGGTCCTGATGCGACCCCGTCACCTAGCACGGTCCTGAGAAAACCTGCCAGGACCTTCCTGTCGGCAACGGACATCGTCCTGTCCCCTTCGTATACTATTTCCCTTCCGTCGCATAACGCCTGCATCGTCCCCCTGCACCGGTCCGTGACATCCTTGGTTCCTGCATCCAGGACGTACGGTGTGTCGTCCGCTTCCCGGAAACGTTCGACGTACAGTCTGTCCCCGAAATACTGCGTATCGGTACGGATGAGCCATTCCAACGCATCGTAATATCCCAGTCCCACCTCCTCCAGCTCCTCCGACAGGTTCTCCCTGTTCCTGGGAGGGACGCGTTCCGCGATGAACACCGGGACGATGTTCTCACGCACATAGCATTCCCTTCTCAGGGACAGGTCGAGCCCCGGTATTCCGTCGAACTCAGGCGGGAGGATATCGATCGTCCCGTAGTCCGGGCGGAACTCGTACCTGAACTCCTCCGATTCGAACGTTATCTGGTCTATACGGCAGATCCTGTAACAGTGACCGAGCCTGTCACGGTACATTATCGTCCCGGAAACGGTCTTAGACCTCATCCTCGAGCCTCCTGAACGCGGGTTCCAGTATCTTGCGGTAACGGCTGTCGAGGATGTGACGGTAGAACCTCCTATGGGTCTCGGTCACCGTATCCACTTCGTCGACTATACCGTACACCGTTTCCATATCGATGCGTGGGAATATCCTCAACAAGGCCTTGTTGCATTCCTCGAACCGTCCGCTGTCGATGACATCGTAATAGGAGCTTTTCCTGTCATCGAGACGTATCTGGGAAGTGGGGAAACGGTAGACCCTCTCATCGGTCAGTTCCTCCGAACCGATCATCCTGACCATTTCGTCCTCGTCGGTCATCTGGGGGAACAGGCAGGACCCGTTATCGAACACCGGGGCCATACTGTACGTACCGTTCTTCTTCAGAAATCCCCAGTTCATCCCATGTCTGTCGGAGTTACCGAGGAACGCATCCATGATGTACAGGTTCCAGAACGATTCGATCGTTTCGTGTACATTGGACAGTCTGCCGTTCCTGTTCAGCATCTCCTGTATGTCCTCATAGCTGTATTGGAATTGTTCTCTGTCCGTTTCGAGCGTGCTTTCCCCTATCTCGTTGAAAGGGATGAACGAACGGTCTTCGGTGAAGTCCTTCAATGCAACCACTTCCTCACCGAAGTAGGTCCCCAGACAGGTCTTCTGACAATCTATCCCTACCGATCTGATGATCTTGGATCCTATATGTTCGGATACATGGTTGTATCTGAGGTCACCGAACGTGGTCAGTTTTCTGAATTTCAGGATGTATGGACGACCGTCGATGTCTATGCCGATCTTCCTTTCCGAGCCGGCATACATCTTCCTGTTCCTGGGACATCCTGAAAAATCCATAGGTTATCACCATCTCAAAATTATATGATGTTTATGAGACATATTTTTGACACTGATTCGATCGAGGGTGAGACGGGTATGTAGATCGAGGCCTTAACATGCGGATCAGTTCGGCACAAGGTCTGTAACTTTTCACGCGTATAGGGCGAGAGGATTCTTGTTCGTTTCATTCGATATCATCTGCATCGGTGTCGAACTCTCTGAAAACCGGCAATGCACCGTATCTCCCTTCGAGATACCTTTTGGATATCTCCGCATCAGGACGTTCGGTGAAATCCTCAAGGGAGTATACCCTGGAGACTCCCTCCTCCTTTTCGATAAACCATATCTCGTCCCTTCTGAGGTGGTCGTATCCCATGATCGATGTATGGTGTGTTGCCATGATGAGCTGGTTCGTTCCATCGATATTGTATTCCTGATAGTCCTTGAAGATGGCGGAAACAAGAATGGGGTGCAGGGTAAGGCCGAATCCATCGAATATGTATGTGATGTCGTCGTCTTTTGGGTTGAACAGGGTATTGACAATCCGGAATAACTCACGGGTCCCGCCGGATTCCTCATTCATTTTGAAATCGGTATCGCTCATGCCGTGTCTGATATGGAGGGTATACTTGTTCACCGAACCGTTCTCCAGAACGATCTTGGAATCGTCTCCGATGACCATAGGTACGCCTTCTTTCAGATTCTTCACCAGGTCCGTAGGAACGGTATCGGAAACATCGTTTTCGAACCGGTATTCCCCTCCGGAAATATCGGTATCATAACGTGACATGTATCTGCATGTTCTGAGTATACCGTCCTCGTCGACAGGTAGTGTGGTGGGATCGATCCTCAATTTGTCCGAGAACCATCTCAAAACCTCATGCAGTATTTTGAGACGAGGGTGTTCATCGGGGTTCCTTTCCTTGAGTTTTGAGATGAACAATACGTCATACGGTTTCCTGTCCGGGTCTTCATTGTCCTCGTTATCAGATTCTATGGGATCACGGTCACGGAGGATCCGGTCGAGATATGCTTTTTCGGATTCTCCATCGAAGTATGCCCAGTTCGGTTGGATGGTACCGTCTTTCTTTTCGATATCATATATCAATATCTCGTTCATCAAATCGTTTTGAACGTCAGGGAAAACCTCATAGAGCCATTCGGAGGCGAACTCTCCGGAGGAAAGTACACTTTCGAACCCGAATTGGAAGAAACGACCTTTGTTCTCAAAGAAGTATTCGAAACAGGTAGGCTTTTCATTGTTACCTGGTATGCTGCGACAGCACCTGTATGTATAGTTGCGTATAGGCTCACCACAGATCATATTCCTGGATCCTTTGAACGCTTCTATCAGGGAGGTTTTTCCGGCTGCATTCGCTCCGTATATGGCCGAGTATTTGAGTATGGGGACATCGTTTACTTCAGCAATGTGGGACAGATGTCTTTTCGTAGGCCCTGCGGACATCGATAATTCAGTCTCAGTGTCGAATGAACGGAAGTTCGAAAAGTTGAACGATAGTAGCATGTTCCCGTACCTGGTTCTTCGTCAATACATATTCGATATATCTTTTTATAGCGTATTAAAGTTAAATTAATATATTATAATCTAAAACTATTCTAAAATTTAGAATCAATATTTAGGGATATCTGTTCAAATGGTGAGATCGGAGAATGGTCGGAAGGAAACGATATTCCTCCCGACCTGGGTTTTTCAATCGGAAAGCGCCCTTTCCAATATGATATGGGGTCTTCCCTTGTGGTCTA
>JAKSHW010000184.1 GCA_024399195.1 archaeon
GAGGGCGGGTCTGCAATTAAAGTGATAGCTGAGCATGCAGACCCATTTGGGATGTACCTCGATACTGTGATTTTCATGAGAGTATTTAAACGAAAGCGGGGGAGGTCACCGAAAGTGACCGAAAGTGCGATTGTGCCCCGCTTCCGATGTTTTTCAGACCTTATGACGTACCTTTACGGCGACGCCCCTCTTCATCTGTTCCATCTCCTCTCCGCACATCATGGCGACACCGACGCCTCTGAACTCGCCGTTGCAGACGATGACCGCCTCGTCACCGATGCGGATGCTGTGGTCGGCCTTGATCACACCGACCGCGAAGAGACTTCCTTTGAGCTCGAAATCCATGATCTCGACGATGTTCTTTCCCATACCCATGAGGATCTTGGCCCCGTCGGGTGCGAGCGAGAACATCGACCTTTCGGCGGACATCATACCGAGCTGCACCTTCTTCCCATCGATGTTACGGAACACCTTCCAATAGGGGAACTTGCCCATGGCCACGGTCTTCTCGTCGAGAAGGGCGTCGGCCACGTCCGCACCGAACTGGAACGTCAGAAGGGACCTGAGGGTCTCCTTGCGGTCGGTGTCCCAGTTCACGGTCTGCATTCCCTTGGTAGCCTCCCTGAGGGCCTTGTCGAGGTTGTCGAGGGATGCGGGGGAGACCGAATCGCCGACGACGGTCTCGACCATGTCGTCGAATATGCCTTCCACGAGCTCCGCGTCCTCTCCGAGATGGCAGACGACCTTCTCGTAGTGGTTCTTCTCCTGGAGTTCGGTCAGCATCCTGCGGATGGTCGCCTTCTCCTCGGGTTTCCACTCCCCGGTGACAGGGATGTCGTACGAATTGGCGGGATAGCACGCATCGAGCTCCCTGGGGACTATACCGAGAGGGGAGGTGACGATGACCTCGTGCACGAGGGTGTCGTGCTGTGCGGTGTGGATCGCCATGGAGAACAGCTTATGGGTCTTGGAGATGTGGTACGGTTTCTTCGCCGAACACGGAAGGAGGAGAAGCACCCTCTTGTGCTTCGGTTTCACATACCTTTCGGATATGGTCTCCTGGTACCTCCTGACATCGGGCCTCCTGAGTGCCTGAACGGTGTTGCACGAGAACCTGGTACCCACGGTGGAACAGCATTCCTCCTGGTACAGGTAACCGTCCATATCGAATATCCTGAGGGCCGCGACCTCCCCTGCGGAGGAGAAGGACCTCTGGTCCACAAGCTCCCTGAGGCGTCCTGCGGAAGTGAACGTGGCGATCTTGGCGGCCTCGCGTTCCATCTCGTCGATGTTGGACTGGGTCATGTCGTCTCCGGTGGAAACGGTCCCTTCGGGAATGAGGGACATACCGTTCAGTCCGGCGGCTATCGCGTATCCGTCGTCGAAGAGGTCCACGCCCATATAGGAGAGAAGGGCCATGTTCGCAGGTTCGGCTATACCCATCATGAGGACGAGCCTGCTGAAACCCGCGACCTTCCTGACCTTCATCACCTGGTCGACCATCCTTCTGAAATCGCCCCTGATCTCGAAGGCGTTGGGGACGATGACTATCTCCGAATCCGCAGGTACGATCTCCGTACCGGTGACCGGAAGCCTGAGGACGGTCATCCCGTCCTTCGACATAGGCTGTACCGACATCCCCGAGGAGGCGGTGGTGAGGATCGCCGGGTCCACGTCTATCTCGGAACCGAGTATGCGTACGGTCCTTCCGCATCCGTTCTGGACGATACCTGTCGGACCTTCGGTCACGGTACGGAGGACCGCAGGGGTACGGACCATCCCGTCCCCTTTCCTGTATTCACAGACCCTGCCTCTCTGGGACCTGCTGATGACATCTAACATAATGGTACAGACTATTCCTGTAGCGTATTTAGTTTAAACGCAGAGCGTTCCGTCGGGCAGACAACAACCGTTATACGTCTGTTCGGATTAACTGAAACCATGGACTTTTATGACAAGGACCTCGTATCCATCAGGGACCTCGACAGGGACCAGATCGAATACATTCTAGACCTTTCCAAGAAAATGGTGCCTTACGCAAAAGGCGAGAAGGTAAAACGTGCATTGGACGGCAAGATCCTCGGAAACCTGTTCTTCGAGCCTTCCACCCGTACCAAACTGTCCTTCGAGAGCGCCGCGTACAGGCTCGGATGCAACGTCATCGACGTCTCCGAGATGTCCATGACCTCCATCGCCAAAGGAGAGACCCTGGCCGACACCATCAGGATGGTCGACGCGTACTGCGATGCGATCGTGCTCAGACACCCCTACGAAGGTGCAGCGAGGCTTGCAGCGGACGTGTCCAAGAAACCTGTCATAAACGCCGGAGACGGGGCTGGATCCCACCCCACCCAGATGCTCCTCGACCTTTTCACCATGAGGGAGGTCAAAGGTTCCCTCGACGGACTCAACGTAACCCTGGTCGGGGACCTGAAGTACGGACGCACCGTCCACACCCTCGCACAGGCCCTGACCATGTTCGGGGTCAACATCACCCTGGTCGCACCCGAAAGCCTCCAGATGCCCAAGGACATCGTGGACAGGCTCAAGAGCAAAGGATGCGTCCCCCGCATCACCGGAGACCTCGAGGAGGCCATCAGCGACTCCGACGTCCTCTACGTCACCAGGATCCAGAAGGAAAGGTTCCCCGACCCCTCCGAGTACCAGAAGGTCGCAGGGACCTACAGGATCGACAACGCCACCCTCAGAGGCGCCAAGAACGACATGATCGTCATGCATCCCCTTCCCAGGGTGAACGAGATCGCGACCGAAGTAGACGACACCCCCCACGCAAGATACTTCCAGCAGGCGTTCAACGGAGTCCCCGTCAGAATGGCGATCCTCTGTGCGGTCCTCGGAGGTGAGATGTGATGGCACCCGAAGTGGAAGACATCAAGATCCCGCCCATAAGGAACGGTACCGTCATCGACCACATCCCCAACGGACAGGCGCTCAACGTGCTCAGGGTCCTCAGCGTCAACGAGGACAACATCGACTCCGGCATCAGCATCGGAATCCATGTCAAGTCCACCAAAGGCGATTCCAAATGGAAGGACGTCGTCAAGCTCGAGGACATGGAGCTCGACAACACCGCGGTCAGCAAGATAGCCCTTATCGCACCTAACGCCACCATCAGCATCATCAGAGACTACTACATCGCCGAAAAGTTCAATGTGGAACTGGGCGACAAGGTCGTCGGACTCGTCAGGTGCAGCAACCCCAACTGCATCACCAACAAGGGAGAGCCCGTACAGCCCAAGTTCTT
>JAKSHW010000185.1 GCA_024399195.1 archaeon
GCCTTCTCCGCCAAGGCGGTGGACCACTTCAAAGGTCTTTCCCGCAAGGGGAAGACCGTACTGTTCGTGTCCCACTCCCTGCCGGTGATGGAGCAGATGTGCAACCGTGCGATATGGATCGAAGGCGGGAGGATATGTGCCGACGGTTCGCCCCGTACTGTATGTGCACAGTACCAGAACAGGATGTCCGAATCCCCCGAGATCGTGTACGACCTGGCCGAGTCGGGGGTCCCCGAGGCGCAGTACAGACTGGCGTTGATGTACAGGGACGGGGACGGAATGCCCCGGGACCCGGAAAAATACGAGGAATGGGCCAGGAGGGCATCCGAACAGGGGAACGTCCAGGCCCAGGTGGAATACGCCGAGATACTTCTCAGGAAGGATCCGAAAAGCGAAGAGGCCGTGTCGCTGTACAGGCTCGCCGCGGAGGGCGGGAACAACACCGCCCGTCTGAAACTGTCCATGATGCTGGGGTCCGACACCGACAGGGAACGTGCCGAGGTCCTGGAGGTGTTCAGGAGGCTCGCGGAAAAGGGCAACGCCTTCGACTGTTACAGGTACGCCGACCTGCTGCTGAAGTCCGCCTGGACCGACGACGACCGCAAAGAGGCCTTCGGATGGTTCTCCAAGGCCGCCGAAGGAGGCAACGCCGACGCCATGTACCAGGCGGCCATAATGTGCCGCGACGGCAACGGCACCCCCAGGGACATCCCCAGGATGATGGGTTTCCTGGAAAAGGCCGGCGAGGAGGGGCATTTCAACGCCCTGCACATGCTGGTGGACGTCTACACCGCGGGGAAGCTGGTGGAAAGCGACGACAGGGCACTGTTCAGGTGGTGCCTGAGGTCCGCCAGGATCGGCAACCCCCGTTCCCAGTACCTCGTGGCCACGATGTACCGCGAAGGAAGAGGGGTGGAGAAGGACCCGGGACAGGCGGACATGTGGCTGGACACCTTCGCACACTCCGCCATCGCACTGCACCAGATGCAGGCCGCAGAGGCCCTCAGGAACATCGACATAGGCATGGACGTCACCCCCGAGGAGATGCTGACGAAGGCCGCACGCTCGCGCAACATGAGCACGAGGTACGCCCTCATGTCGGCATACCGCGACGGGCTCCTGGAGATCCCCGACAGGGACATCGCGTTGGAGACCGCCGAGGGGATGTCCGAACAGTACGGTATAAACCGTACATATCTCGCGGACTCGCTGTACAAAGGCAACATATGCCCCCAGGACAAACCCCGTGCGGCGGAGCTCTACAGGAGCTGCGCCGCCAACGGGGACGGTACCGCGGCGTACCGTCTCGCCCTGATGTACATCAACGGGGACGGTGTGGAGAAGGACAGGGACCTGGGCATGAAGTACCTGGAGTTCGCCGTGGAGCGGAGCAACAAGGACGCGGCGGTCCTGATGAACAGGATGTGTTCCAAAAGACGTCAGGACTGACCGGGACCGTCGATACCTTCGAACCTCACGACAACCCTCTTTCCGTGGAAGGCCATACCGAAAAGATGTACACGTCCCGTCAATCCGTACTGGTACCTCTTCCCACGGATCTGTTCGAGCGCCTTTGCGGACAGAATGTCCGCGGACCTTTCGTCATCCGCTTTTTTCAATTCCATCAGGATGTGCGGAACCATCGGATTCCTACTGACCATACGTATATCGTGGTAACCGTCACCGGACTCATGATCGCCGGTAATGTCGAATCTGTCGCCTGCACTCGCTACGAGACCCAATACGAAAGACTGATACACATGTTCACTGTCGAGTATCCTGCAACTGAACAAGGTGTACAGTATTTTCTCCAGAACGAACTTCACACCTTCGATATCCCCGTCCGTCAAGGCGTTGATGAATGACGACGTGTGGACCTTGTCCATTTTCACAGACTGCATCACGGTATTGACGAAGACCTTCCTCATCTCCTTGTTTGGAATGGCCACCATGGTCGTCTCCCCTATCGTTCTGGCCTTCAGATACCCCGACATGACCATTACCGAAAACAGGGTCTCTGAATCCGAACCGAGACGGTCATATGAGACGGAGGTGTCGATGGTCGTTTCCACGACATCCCCCTTCATAAGTGCTACGAGACGGTCATGGACGTTCACGTCCCTGTTCTCCAGAAGGTCCGCTATGATATCGTTACCGCTAGTACTTGCCCAATATGGGCCGGAAACGAAACTCTCACGGATATATTTCAACACGCTCCAGGGATTGTATATCTCCACACCCCCGAACGAATATCCGTCATACCACTCCTTTACCTCATCGAACTTTTCCGGATGACCGTATTCGGCACAGATAGACCTGACCTCACCCTCGGTGAAACCGAACCTCTCGGCCGAGGAGGTCGATAGGACATTGTTCACATCCAGGTTGTTCAGTCCGCTGAAAATACTCTCCTTGGCGATCTGCATCACACCTGTGAGCACGGCCATCTGGACGTGCGGATTGCCTTCCAACAATGTTGTGTACACATACCTGAGGAAGGAACGAATCCTATCGAAATCCTCCTTTCCATAAGCATCGTTCAACGGTTTGTCGTACTCGTCGATAAGGACCACCACCTTACTGCCATAATGGGCGGCAAGACCGCATGCAATATCGTCTAAGGCACCTTTGACATCGTTACCATGCAGTTCCATGGAATCTATATCGTTCAATGTCCGTCTGACCCTTTTGTTAATCTTGTCCGAATCTTTAAGGTCCGGATATCTCTCCATCAGTTTAGACAACAACCTGTTGTAAGACCAGATAAAACCATCATAATCGTCCCAATTCAGAAGTGTCATGTCGACATACAGAACAGGATACCTGTTTCTGTAAACATCCAGTTCCGGATGATCGGATATCTGCAACCCATCGAACCATTTGTTCCCCTTGTAATCAAGGTTCAGAAAAGCATCGATCATGCTGAGGTTCATCGATTTTCCAAACCTGCGGGGGCGGGTGAAAAGATACACACCTTCGTCATACGTGGCAAAGATGTCCTTCAACAGAAGACTCTTGTCGATATACAGGTGGCCACCTTCACGTACGCTCCTGAAATCCTGTCCGCCAAAGGGGATCATCCTCATGGATGTTACCATCATATCCGATGATAAAAACCCTTGTACCTACGTTAGGCCTTACTACCGATATGCCGAATTCGCCTTACATATGTGTTCAGGAAGACCGTTTCTCCAGCTCCCTGATCCTGCGTTCCAGGTCCGATATCCTGTTCTCCATCTTCACCATCG
>JAKSHW010000186.1 GCA_024399195.1 archaeon
AACGTCAGAGTACAAGAGTGCACGCCCCTCTGGGCGGAGATCTTGACTCTCCATGTTGCTTGTTCTTTGTGTCCAAGCAGTTATCCTTCATTAGTAGGTCAAGTATATAATACTTTCTATTATTATCTCATTTTTAATTTTCAAATTATCGTTTTTAGGATAATTATTACGAAAAATTCCTAATTGTATTAGAAAATAATTGGTTCGGACGAATTCCGGAACTTTTCGGGCATCCGGAATCCGCCGAACGGTCATTCTGACTTTACTTTCTGAAGAATGCTTTCATAGCGTTCTCTACACCATCCACCATACCTTCGGAAGAGATCTCGTCGATGGGGACCCACCTGTACTCGGTGTTCTCTTCGTTGAGGACCGGTTCGACATCACCTACATTGTAGAGGAAGGTGTGTACTGCGAATACGGTGTCGTTCTCCCTGACGAAGAACACCTCCGCGGTTTCATCGGGATAGCTCACTTCGATCTTTGTCTCTTCCATGACCTCGCGCCTTGCGGTCTCCTCCATGGATTCCCCTTTCTCCCTTTTTCCGGATACGAAAGACCATTTTCCAGGGAACGAACGGCATTTTTCAGGACGGTGGAGTTCGAGGACCTTGCCGTCTTTCACAAGAAGCGCGCTCACGATATCGATCAGATTGACGTTTTTCAGCTCGATGTATCCTTTGTTACCGTCTACCGCAACGATGTCCCCGTCCCTTACAAGGGATACGTCTATTCCGTCGACCATAGGGACCGATGAGATGACCGCACCGGTTGTCACGATCGTCTCCGCAGACCTATTGACGAGCGCTGCGGGCGCATGTCCCTGCACTTTGAGGTCATAGACGACGTAAGACCCTACGGTGGATCCCTTTCCTGCAGGGAACAGGTACACTTTTCCGGTGATGTTTCCGTCCCTGACGACGAAATCACCGGTCTTCCCGTCGACACCGCCGAGGAAACTGAACGCCTCGTTGTAGGTTATCGCCTCACCCTCGGCATATCCAGGGGAGATCGCACGTCCTTTCATGATCATTCTACCACCGCCATGAGGGTAGCGATGTCGGCGAACCTGACCTTCTGGGAACAAAGGGTAGGCAGATAGTTGCCCGCCTTCGCGGAGTTTGTAGCGGTCCTCTGGAAGGTGCCCTCGATAGGAGCGACGACCATACACGTGTCCGCAAGGACGGGACCGAACTCCTCCATGACCTTCACGTCTTCGGGACATTCGGAACGTACTTTCTCGGAAGTGCAGAACCATATCTCCACATCCTTGTTCTTTTTCTTCTTACCTTTGAGCAAGGATGCGATATCGTGCATCTCCTTGGGCGTGAGATGGGGACATCCGATCGCTATGAGCTGTACATCCTCCACGGTGTTCAACTTGTCATACGCGGCTTCAAGCTCTTTCTTTCCGATGTGGATGTGTTCCAATCCGTCGATGGAGTAGTTTCCTGCCTCGGGGGTGGCCCCTTCTGCATGCCAAAGTGCGACGGAACCTGCCGCGGCCATAGCTGCGGAAAGGGTTTTGGCATCCTCCACGGTGGGCGATATGCCTCTGAAATAAGGCACGCCCTTGCCCATCTTCATACCTACGGCCTGTCCGAGCATCGAATGGTCGAAGACGCTGCCTCCGAACTCGTCGACATCGATGACGACGGTGGGTGCCCTGTTCTCGTCGAGATGGAGACCGTAGTTAGCGGTCTTTCCCAGAATGGCTGCGGCCAAGGCACCGGGTCCGCCTTCCCTGTTGGTCCTCGCCCCGATATACGAGTTGACAAAGGAAAGTGCGGAGGACTCGGCCCATGCGACGTGGTCGCCCAACGAAGGTACGTTCTCCCCGATGTACGGCGTACAGGAACACGTCTTCTGTATACCCATCCTTCCGTAAAGGTCGATGATCTTCAACTGTTTCTCCGCGAACTCGGGGGAGATGTGCATTTCCTTCCATCTCCCACGGTCCATACCGACGGGGTTGAGCGTAGAAGGCACGGAGACCATGGCCCCGCCTTCGACCATGTCCGAAAGATATTTCAGTCCGCCTTCGCCGATGGTCTTATACGACGCACCGGAAAGATGGGCGGAAGTGATGTCCACCAGACTGTCGGCACCGTAGATCTTTCCCAGGGCGGTGACGAGTTCCATCGCCTTCTGGGCACCGGCACCTTTCTCGCCGTCGAGAATCGCCTGTTCATCCCTTGTTAGATACATGTTCCACCCGATTGCTCATTAGGATATAGGATGTTGTATCGGCGGACGTGCGGTGACGGACTTTCGTTCTCTTTGTTATATATTAATATGTAAACCTCAGACAGAGCTGCACACGCCTGTTTCCGATATGCCGGCCGGGACATTGTCTGCATACTATCCGTTAAAAATAGTAATATCAGAATTTTTTATAACGGATAGGGCGTTTACCTTTAAAATATTCATATACTGCTATTATTAACAATAGTTATTATGTATTCAGGAATATTATCAAGTTATAGTAGCAGCCCAGAGCTGCATAGAGGCGAACACCATGACCAACGACATATTCAGAGTAAAAGACGAGTACAACGTACCTACCGGACCGCTTAACCCCAGGAAATACAGGTTCGACACCCTCCAGATCCACAAAGGACAGGAACAGCCCGACCCCGTCACCGATGCCAGGGCCGTCCCCATCTACCTGACCTCGTCATACGTCTTCAAGAACTCCAAACAGGCCGCCGACAGGTTCGCCCTCGCAGAGGGAGGAAACATCTACGGCAGGCTCACCAACACCACCCAGTCCGTGTTCGAGGACAGAATCGCCGCCCTCGAGGGAGGTTCCGCGGCACTTGCAGTGGCATCCGGTGCGGCCGCAGTGACCTACGCCGTCACCGCCCTCGCCCTTTCAGGCGACGAGATCGTATCCGCCAACAACATCTACGGTGGAACTTACAACCTCTTCGAGCACACGCTGAAGAAGAACTACGGCATCTCCACCAGATGGGTGGACCCTTCCGACCCCTCCAACTTCGAGAAAGCCATCACCGAGAAGACCAAGGTCCTCTATGCCGAGACCTTCGGAAACCCCAACTCGGACGTGGTCGACATCGAGGCCATCGCCGAGATCGCCCACAAACACAAGATCGCGTTCATCGTCGACAACACCTTCGGAACCCCCTACCTCATAAGGCCTATCGAGCACGGTGCCGACATCGTCGTGGAATCCGCCACCAAGTTCATCTCCGGACACGGAACCGTCATCGC
>JAKSHW010000187.1 GCA_024399195.1 archaeon
ACAGTATCAAAGACCATGTGGTCATCAACCTACGCCTTCCCAAACTTATGGTAGGGGTTCTTGCAGGAGCAGGTCTTGCAGCGGCAGGTACGGTCATGCAAGGCACCATGAAGAATCCTCTCGCAGATCCCTACACTACAGGAATATCCTCCGGAGCTTCGTTCGGTGCCGCATTGGCGATAATAGGTTCTATATCGATTTTCCCTGGAGACCTATCGATCGTAGGAAATGCATTCGTCTGCTCACTGATACCTGTCTTAGTGATAGTGCTCGTATCCTCTATGAAAACCGCTACCCCTATGACAATGATACTCTCCGGACTGTCCGTGATGTACATCTTCAACGCAGTGACATCCCTGTTCATGCTTTGGTCCAATCCCGAAGACACCGCCGCAGTGTACAACTGGCAGATAGGAACCATCTCATCGGCAAGTTGGAAGGACATCCCTGTAATGTTAGGATTCACCCTAGGCGGTCTGATCATACTAGAATGTCTTTCCAAAAGAATCAACCTACTTTCATCAGGTGACGAGAACGCACGCTCCCTCGGTGTAAATGCCGAATTCCTCAGAATAGTAGGTCTCATCGTACTGTCACTGATGACCGCTTCCATCGTCAGCTACACTGGAATTATCGGATTCATCGGTCTTGTATGCCCCCATATAGCAAGGATGTTCGTAGGTCCGGACAACAGATACCTCATACCCGCCTCGGCAGCCTTCGGAATCGCGTTCCTATTATTCACAGACCTTGTCGGAAAGACCATCGTAGCTCCATCCACCATACCTGTAGGTGTGATCACCGCGTTCATCGGTGGACCGATGTTCCTGTATCTCATACTCAGACAGAGGAGGGAGGTGTTCTGACCGCCATAGACATCGAGAACCTGACCTTCGGTTATGACAGCGAACCGACCCTTTGCAACATCGATATGCACATCGAAGGTCCGGGACTGTTCTGTATCATAGGGCCCAACGGTGTCGGCAAGTCCACCCTTGTAAAATGTCTGAACCGGCTTCTGATGCCCGACGAGGGTCGCATACGTCTGAACCATAGGGACCTTGAGGATATGCATCTCGGAGAAATCTCACGTAAAATCGGTTTCGTCCCAGTGGCGACCAATGATACGTTCTCGACAGGGGTGTTGGACACTGTCCTTATGGGAAGGTTCCCCCACAGACACCACAGTTCCAAAGAAAAAGACATCACCATAGCCTTGGAGTCGTTGAAGGCATTGGATATAGAGGAACTGGCACTACGTAACGTCAACGAAATATCCGCAGGGCAGAGACAGAGGGTCGCCATAGCAAAAGGAATCGCCCAGGAACCCGAGGTCCTGATATTGGACGAACCTACGGCCAACCTCGATGCAAGACATCAGATTATCGTAACGAAACTCATGCATAGAATCTCCGCCGAGAAAGGCATGACCGTCATAATGATCAGCCATGACCTTAACATCGCTTCCAAGTACGCAGACTCGGTGATAGTCATGGCCCCTCCAGGCAAGGTCATAGTCACAGGCCCTCCGAACGAGGTCATAACAAAAGAGCTTATCAGAGACGTGTACGGGGTCGACTGCGAGATAGTGGACGACCACGGACGTCCTCATGTGATACTCGAGGACGCGATATGAATTCGGTAACGTATCATGGAATGAGTGTTGAACTGAACCACAAATTCGAACGGTGAACATATGTCTGAAGAACGTAACAGGATAGACGATGCAGTACAATCATGGCTGCAACGTGAGGAATCCGATGTATCTACAGAGAAACTAGAATCCTACGCAAGTTACATCGGAAAGAAGGTCACATTCATATTGCTAGCTCTCACAGCCACAGTACTGATAGCAGGATATTCTCTCACCTTGGGAGCATACCCCATCGCGATATTGGACTGTTACAAGACCGTGTTCGAACATCTCTTGGGAATAATCTCGGATGATAACATCGACTACGTCATATTCGAACTCAGACTTCCCAGAATCTGTACTGGAATCATCGCAGGTATCGGACTCGCCATATCCGGTGCGGTCATGCAGAGTATCCTGAGGAACCCTCTAGCAGACCCGTACACGACGGGAGTGTCCTCCGGAGCTTCGTTCGGTGCCACCCTTGCCATAATCCTGGGCCTTTCGTTCACCTCCTCGTCCTATGCCATCGTGGGGAATGCGTTCCTGTTCGCACTGATCCCCATGTTCGCTATCATGGTCGTCGCCAAAATGAAATCCGCATCGCCCACGACCATGATCATGTCGGGTATCGCCGTCATGTACATCTTCAACGCCCTGACCACCATCATCAAACTCTATGCAAGTCCTGAGGCACAGGCCGCTGCATTCGCATGGTCCGTCGGTTCTATAGAAGGAAGTTCATGGGAAAAAGTGGGGGTTATGTTCGTGATGGTGCTGATCGGATCGGTCATATCCCAGATCCTCGCAAGAAAACTGAACGTCGTTGCGACAGGAGATGAAAGTGCCAGATCTATAGGAGTGAATCCCAAGAGACTGAGGACCTTCGCTCTCCTCATAGTGTCCGTGATGACCGCAGGGGTGGTCAGTGTCACCGGACTCATCGGATTCATAGGACTTGTGTGTCCTCACATCGCCCGCATCTTCATCGGTTCCGACAACAGGTACCTAATACCTGCATCGGCGGCATTCGGAGCGGCGTTACTATTGTTCGCGGATGTGGTGGGAAGAACCATCGTAGGGCAGGGAACACTTCCCGTAGGGGTCATCACCGCATTCATCGGAGGACCGATGTTCCTGTACCTGATCATCAGACAGAAAAAGGAGGCCTGGTGAAATGAAGCTCTTGGAAGTCAATGGACTGTCTTTCGGATATTCCAAGGATTCACCCATATTCTCGGACGTATCGTTCACATTGGAGGATTCCGAATTCGTATGTGTCCTGGGACCGAACGGGGTGGGAAAATCCACTCTGATAAAATGTCTGAACGGTATACTGAAACCTTCGAAAGGATCTATCAGGATACTCGACAGGGATCTTTCCGAATACGATCTGAAAGAGATGGCGAAAACCGTAGGATATGTCCCAGTGATGTCGAATGATTTCAACATAATGACGGTTCTCGATACAGTCCTCATCGGAAGGTACGCCCATCAGAAATGGAGAACAGGTTCCACTGACCTGAAGATAGCCCACAAGGCATTGGAGGCCATGGAGATCGACGACCTTGCCATGCATAACTTCAACGAACTGTCCGCAG
>JAKSHW010000188.1 GCA_024399195.1 archaeon
GTACGTGTCCATTATCAACGGTTCGGAGAACTCGGAGAGTCCTTCCGTATCGGATACATCCAACCATTCGAAAACGATCCCGGGGGCAGAGCACATCCTTCTCGGTCACAGTTTGGATGATATTTGTATGTTGACCTTCGGATAAGGAATGCCGTCAGCATCAGAGGGGGTCGTTCCACATCGACCTGGTATTTCCAAGGAATCTGTCACTTGATGGGCTCGACATCAGATCAAGGCAACGTATGGAAACGGGTGTTAGGGGGCGGTCTGGATTATTACATATCCTATAGGATCGTCCGTCCCACTGTGTTTGGATACACCTTCGGGGTGAGCGACATATGCCGAACCGTCGTTCCAGCAACCGTCGGTATCGACAGGATATACGGACACTCCGATGACCCATCCCGCATAGGCCTGTGTCTGGTCCCCCTTGGGTTTGACGGAGTTCGTATCGACGATCACCAGATCGTCGTTGGAACAGTCCACTATACGTTCGTTTCCCCTGTACTGCCCTACTATGCCTCCGGAACTGGACGATCCCAATATGCCGCTGTATTTGCTGGTCGCATAGGTGTTCTTGTGGTTGTGACAGTCCTCTATATGGGTGTTGTCCGCTTTTCCCGTTATTCCTCCGACGATGTTCGAATATGTCCGGGTGCGGAGGAACGTGTAGTTGTGACAACCTTTCATCGTACTGTTGGATGAATCCCCTGTCAGCCCACCCAATGTCCCATACGCCCCGGAACTATCGTTGGTGCCTACATCGATACTGCCCGAGGAGCTGCAGTTTACCATTGTGCCGCCAAATAGATATGCGGATATCATTCCGACCACAACGTATTTCTCACGGTCCACCGGGGTCTTTCCATCGCTACCGTACCCTGCTTTCCAAAGCAGTTTCAGTTCCCCTTCGACATGGAGGTTCGAAACGGTGCCCAGGTGTACCGTATCGAAAATACCGTATCTGAACATGTTGCCGTCGCCGATCGGGTTCCTATCGATCCTGAAGTCGGATATCCTATGGCCGTTTCCGTCGAACGTTCCTTCGAAGACGGGGATCGGGACCCATACGATCCCGTCCAGACCGATGTCGGTCTCCATGACGAAGCATTTGTCAGGGTTCTCCCTGACCATGCAGAGGTCCAAGGCGTTCCTGATGAGGAAAGGTACGTCGGAGGTGCCGTCGCCGTAAAGGCTGTGGTCCACGTATTTTCCGAAAGTGGTCCTGTATCCATCCGGGGAATCCATCTGTATGAGCGTGTCGCTCAGTCCGTATGTACTGTAGAACATCACTTTGGAGACCGAGTCCCCATCGTCTTCCACGTAGTATGCGGCGAACACATCGACATCACCTACGATCACATAGGTGACATAGGTCCCGATATCGTAACATCCCAGATCGAACGGTATGTCGGCCTGTATGCTTTTGTAGTATGACAGGGCCTGTGCGTACCCGTAGCTGTGAGGTTCGCCGGACGTCACCGATCCCCCGTATCCGGGGGTATCGGACAGGGTCTTCTCGAACTTCTTTTTGGACTCGTCCGATACTCTTTCGAATTTGGCAACGAACGAATCGGTCTCCTGGACGTTCCAAGATCCCGGATCGTCTGCATTGAACACCGTCCTGACGGCCCTGGTTATGTCTTCACCTGCGATCTCCTGTTTCGTCCATCTGAACGTGCCGCCGGGGGAGACCTTCGAGGCTCCTTTGTACAAGGGGGCTATGACGACATCGTGGAGCGTTCCTCCGTATTCGATGTAATACGTCCTCCCGTCCAGGGTCATTCCGCCTATATAGGACCGTTCCCCATAGAAGGCGGGGTTGTAAAGGGCATCGGACACGTACGATGCGTACAGTCTCATGTCCTCGGTTACAGGATCGTCGTCCAGGTTCCAACCGACGGTCAATGAAGAGTCGCTATACCAGCCCGTGAACGTATGGAGTTTTTTCACCGGCTCTGCGACGACGTCCCTACCCAGGGGTTTTCCGACGAGGGTGTTTACCGAACCGTATTCGGAGCCGTCCACATAGAACCTCACCAGTGCGTACAGACTTACCCAGCCGGCATAAAGGACGATATCCTCATGAACGGTATCGGTACCGAAGTCCCATACCTGCACGTGCGATGCATTGCTGTACCATGCGGAGACGTAACCGTATCCAGGCCTGTAGAGTTTTTCAAGGTGGGGCGGGAGATCCACGGTGGAGCCGGCGTCGACGGTGACAGTCTCATACCTGCCGGTGCCGTCATTGTAATCGAAGGTCACATCGAACTTTGTTACCCTGTCCCACCCTGCATATAGGTCGATGTCCCTGGTGACGGGTGCTCCGAAATCGAAGGTTTCGGTACAGTCGTCATCGATGTACCATCCCGTGAATGTATGTCCCTCCCTCATAGGTTCGGCGGGGGCCATGACGGTCGAACCGTGGTCGCACACGGCCGTAGACAGGACCGAACCTTCTGAAACGAAGGTTACGTTGTATTGTCTGGTCTTACGGTCGAACGAGGCCGTCAATGTCCTGTCGGAGTCGACGGTCCCCGATCCGGGGGTCCATCCGAGAAAACGATAGGTGTACTCGGAATCACCGTTTCCGATTTTCGCAACGACCTTCCTTCCATCGGAGAAGGAGACAGTGCCATCGGACACCGACCAGGTGGTTCCGTCCGGTACGGTTATGGTTTTCATATGTATGGTGCCGTGATCGGCGACGTCCATGACGAGGGTGACGGTGTATACGGGCCGGTTCCCGGACACTGACAACGTGCATCCGTCTTCTTTCAGAATTATCCTGTACAGTCCGTCCCCCCGGTCCTCTGCGGAGCCGTTCCCATGGACGGTGATGGAACATGCGGGGTCGGACACACGTACGAACAACGGTTTTTCCAGGACCACGCCCCTGATGCGGTAGGTCGTCCCATGGTCTTCGATAGTGACCGTGGAGACGATATCGTCGGCCGTACGAAGTCCTGTCACGATGACCCCGCCGAAGACCTCCACGGGGACATCATCCCGGTCCCCTTCGACGGGTCCCGATGTGGAGATGTACACGGGGTACTGTCCTGCTCCGATCCCTTCTTCCATTTCGAAAACAAGGGTGGCCAACAGGCCTGTGGCGGTCGTCACCCTGTCGGATCCTGATCCCTCCCAGTACAGGGTACAGGGAACGGTTTCCGTGTCGGTAAAGGTCAGGTCGAGGATACTTCCACTGGTGATCTGCTGTACTGTCATGA
>JAKSHW010000189.1 GCA_024399195.1 archaeon
ATATGATTATGAACGCGGCACCGGCCACTATGCTCAGAGGCATGAGGGTGCGGTTATCGGGACCGAGGATTATCCTCAATATATGGGGGATCACCAGACCTATGAAACCAATTACACCAGCAAACGATACCGCGGACGCCACAATGACTGTGGTCATCACCAGGACGAAAAGCCTGGTCTTCCGCACATCGACACCGAGATCCATGGCATGTACATCACCCAACATCATTGCATTGAGATTCTTGCACTGTGTCACGAGGAAAACCGAACATATGGTTATGACCGGGGCCATGAAGGTTATCTCGTTCCAGTCCACATTACTGAGGTTCCCCATGGTCCAGAAGACGATACCTTCCAGCTTATCGCCGGAAATGAAGGTCAGGAGGGATACCAAAGCGGAAAGCAGAGAAGACACCGCAACACCTGAAAGGATCAGAGATTCTGTTTTCACCGAACCTCCGGTACGTGCCATGGAGTAAACCAACAGCATCGTACCGAAACAGGTCGCAAAGGCCAATATGGGGGTGACCACAGCCTGAGGGATGAAGGGAATGACAAACAACATGCTTACGGCCGCACCGACCGATGCACCCGATGAAAGACCTAGCAGATAAGGCGAGGCAAGAGGGTTCCTGAACACAGCCTGCATGGCGGAACCCGCGACCGCGAGACCTGCACCGATGAACATGCCCGCAACGACACGGGGCGCGTTTATCTCCCTGACGATGATGTTCGATCCCCAACTTCCTTTGCCCATCAATGCGTCGAACACCTCTTCAAAGGTGTATGAACGTCCGTCGGAGACCCATGACAGGTCCAATAGGACACAGAAAAACGCAACGATGATTATTAACGACAATGAGGCTGCGATCAGGATTCTACGGTTCATAGGTACACCGATTGTAGGATAATGGAATTCCCAGGGGCTAAAGGCCCTGGGATTGTTTAAGGTTTCAGTTTTTCCTTACATAGAAGAGACCGACGACACCTATGGCGACGACGGCTACGATGACCGCCACGATATAGACCATGGAGTTGTCATCCGAGTCCTTAGGTGTAGGGATATCTCCGTGGAAGATGTCGGGATACATGGAACAGGCCATGGTCCATACTCCGTCCATACTCTCGACGCAGTAGTTGTTCCAAAGGGAATTCAACGGAACGACGTTATCGAGGTTTCCACCGAGCTGGGTCTTGAGGTTGTTGAGGTTCGCCTCGTTGCTGTTGATGGTATTGTCAATGAAAATCACAGCAGAGGGGTACTTCTCCCTGAGCTCGGTGATGTTCGCCTCATAGGTGCTGGTGGTCTTGGAGGGGTCGACGGTGACGGAGTTTCCACCTGCGGCGATGATCATAGAGTTCGCAAGGGATCCGGTGTTTCCGACCTTGAAGACGTTGGACGAATAGGTGACGTAGAACGCATCCTTCTTTTCCTTGGAGGTCAATTTGTTGGAGATGTAATCGGAAAGGGATTCCATCTTCTCGACAGCAGGATCTACAGAACCTTTGGCGACCTTGGAAACGGTCTCGACGAACTTGGCGATGTCCTTGTAGTCCACAATGTCGTTCCAGGCAAGGATCTTGGTGAATCCGTATTTGACGAGTTCATCGATTATGGATTTGATGTAGGTGTCGGAACCGGTGATGAAGATCGCATCGGATTTCTTGTCGAACTCCCCTTTCTTCTCCACATCGGCCGCATCGACGATATCGGTGATGAGATTAGCCTTTCCGCTGCTGTAGACGTTTCCGTTAGCCTTGATGACGCCTGCGGCGATCTTTTCCTTAAGGGGTGTGTACACGTCTTCGGTGGCTTTTGCGGAATAACTGTCGCAGACGAGGACCTTATCGAGGACCCCTATCTCAATGGCGGTGGCGGTCACACCTTTTCCGATAGTGACGATGTGTTCCGGTACTTTGTCGAACGAAACGGTGTTTCCTTTTCCGTCAGTGACAGTGAAGGATGAATCGGCATCGGACACATCGGTTATTGCCACAGGCGCTACGGTGAATGCGAACACCATGGCAACGATGAGCACGATTGTTCTCAGACTTTGAGAGTTAAACTCCATGAATATCACTTAATAATAATTTAAAAAATAGTAACACCTGTAGACTTTATAAATCCTACGGATAGAATCGTCAGAAACATACAGGACGATGGATACAGACGGCCATTGTTATCCAAAAGCTGCAGGAAACCCTGTGACATTCCAACGATATGTAGACCCAGTGCATACGATACCGTATTATCCGAAATACACAATACGTCTGATGATCCAACATGGTCCTCTGTTACATGGTAGATATAACCTCATTTCCGGAGGAGTCCTTCGAATACATGCTATCGTTTCTGGACCATGACAGGCGGATGAAGACCGTATCCTACCGTAACCATGACGACCAATTGAGAAGTCTGACCGCAGGTCTGATTATCAGGATGTTGGAAAAAAGATACGGTACAGTATCGTATATCGGACCTTCGGGCAAACCGCTTATGCAGGATGGAAAGACCCATTTCAATCTGTCCCACTCCGGAGACCTGGTCGTCTGTGCGGTATCCGACAATCCCATCGGAATAGACGTTCAGACCGTCGAAAAATTCGATGACGGATTACTGGCACATGTTCTGACACCGTCCGAACTGGTGATATTCGATGGAAACGGATCGGATATCCTTTTCACCGATATATGGGCATCCAAGGAAAGCTATGTAAAAGCCATCGGCACAGGACTGTACACCGATCCGAAGACCTTCTCGGTCCTCACCGACAGAGGGTTCGTTGTCCCCGGCAAGGATCTGATGTTCACCGACCCGGGATCGGATATGAAACACAGGATAAGGATCTGCCACAGTGTGGACGATCCCGAAGTTGTCGTAAAAAGAATGAGGTACCCCGAACTGATGTCGGGGTGTTGAGTTTCAGGCGATCCAGGGTGTGTCCCATTCCCAAGGCTTCATGACACCTTTGTAGATGGCCATTCCCACGACGGCGGAATGTCCTCCTGCCTTGGACATGGCCTTGGCGTCATACTCGGTGGTGACCCCTCCGGAGACAATGACCATACAGGGGCAGGCCTTGATGAATGCAGAGGTCTTCTCGATCTGCACACCTTTTCCCTGACCTTCGACGTCCACATTGGTGTTGAGGACACCTGCCATAGGCAGTTTTGAAATGATCTCGAACA
>JAKSHW010000019.1 GCA_024399195.1 archaeon
AGGACCTTCATCACGGTCTCGAACGAGACCCCCGTCTCCCTCGAGATGGTCAGGGCGTTCTGCCCCCTTCCGAACCTGTCGAGGATCTCCGCACTGACGGGATCGGCGTCAGCCATACCCTTCCCGGCCCTGGATGTCCTTCCGTTCCCTCTATCGATGATCCTTCCGTCGGACCTGGTCATCCTCACCCGGCAGATCGGACAGACCGCATCCCTGTCGCTCATGAAGTGGGCTGCGTAACCGCATCCGCATGCGTAGGGGGATGTGGTGCACCTCCACGATGAGGAGGAGCATCTGGGACATGCGTCAGGAACGGGTCTGTCGCACCTGAACTCCCTCAGGTTCCCGCAGGAACCGCAGGACCACAGCATGTTGCCGCAGTCCCATAGCTTGGATTTGCATTTCGGACAGTGCTCGGGGTGTTCCACCCTTGTCGTCCATATGTGGCCGCATCTGCGGCAGTAGTTCTTCCTTCTCCCATCTGCAACCATGTCAGCACGCTCCCGGATCGAGGTATTCCTGCTTCCCGTCGAGGAACCTCTCCACGGTCTCTTCGGAGACGATGTTCAGCATCCTCTCCGCGGCATCGTCGATGCCTTCCCCGTAGGCTATCACGGCACCTTCCGCCAGACAGGGGAAGATGTCCCTCTCGGATGCGGAGAAGTAGGTTCCGATGACGCACATCTCGGTGTACATTCCGGCTATCAGCACGCAGTCGGTACCTTCTTCCTTGAGTATGTCCCCGAGTTCCGTTCCCCTGAAGGCGCTCATGCCGTTCTTGCGGACCACGGTATCCTCCGGCAGGCACCTCAGTCCCTCCAGCCATCCGTCGCCGTCGTCGCCCTTGTAGAGGCCGTGTCCCTCCCCGTCGGTGGCGATGAAGATCACGGGCCTTCCGTATGAGCGGAACATCTCCGCGAGAGTGTTGACCTTCCCTACGGCGGAGTCGCGGATGACGTTCCAGTCATCCCTTTCCATGGAGAACTTGCGCTGCATGTCCACGACCAGCAGGGCCATCCTGCTTCCCCATATCGTGTCGAGGATCACAGCAGGCACCTCCTCCTGTAGATGACGGTGGCGATCGCGAGACCGATCATGATCACGATCATGGCACCCACCACGTAGGGCATGGTCTCGGCCTCGAAGCTCCTCTTCAGGTCGTCCTCCTTCTCGATGACCTGGTGGTCGGCGTTCCATCCGCCGGCGACGTCGTAGTTGGCGTAGAGCACCGCTTCGGATGACAGTCCGCAGGCCTCGTAGCCTTCCGGCTGGGTGCAGTATGCGATGATCTCGGTCAGCATCGCATTGCTTCCGAAACAGTCCTTTCCGAGGACCTTCAGGGGTTTTCCGAGGGTCACGGAGACCAGGTTCTGGCAATCGTAGAATGCACGAGTATCTACAATTGCCACATTGTTGAGATTGATATAGGTAAGGACATCGCATTGATCGAACGCTTCCAAACCGATTGTTGTGACTGTATCTGGAATGACCACCCCATCTAATCTATTACAATAATTGAAACAACGATCAGGTATTGCAGTGAGACCGTTGCTGAGTGTTAGGTTTTCCATACTGGAACATATACGGAATGCTCCCTCGCGCATATCGGTGACACTGTTGGGAATGTAAAGGGAACGGATCATCAGGCATTCCCTAAATGCCTCGAAACCGATGAAACGAGTTCCATCGGGAATCATTATAGTGGAGCTCCTGAGCTTGAAACATGCCCTGAAACACTCATCGGCGAGGACCTTCACGGAAGGAGCGGAACCCCAGGAGAGTTCTTCGAGCGAGGAACAATAGTAGAATGCACGGGTCTGTACCTCCCTCACGGTGTCCGGAATGCGGACATGCGTCACGGTCGACTCCTCGAATGCGTTGCATCCGATGACCGTGACAGGGTATTCGGTACCGTTGACGTTGATGTACGAGGGGATGTCCACCTCGGCACCCTTCACCCACTTCACGATGATGACCTGTTCATCGACCAGGCAGTACTGGAGGGAGAACCCTCCCCTGCTGTAGGTTCCGATGTTCACTATGCCGTAAGGGGTGGACGACCATCCGGAGGCCTTGTCCGAGTAATACACCGAGACATATGCGGGGGCCTCGCCCGTGAATACAGGCAGGTCTCCGAGGAAGTAGACCTCCTTCACCTGGGTGTTGTAGAGCGAGGTCCAGTCGAAGTTCCTGACGGATGCGGGCACGACGATCGCGGAGGCGTTGAGCACACCGGAGAATGCATCGGGACCGATGGTCCACAAGGCAAATCCTTCAAGGGAGGAAGGTACCATGAGTACCTCTCCGTGGCAGTTGATGTCCATCCTGTTCAAAGTGGAATTATAGTCTGGCTTATCGGACCCGTAGGTGTCGTAATCCACTTTGCCGTAGGGGCAGTAGTCCCTGTCATCAGTCTGAGAACTGCGGGGACCGGAGGTGCCGGTGAAGTAGTACAGGAGGGAGGAGGCCCCGAAGGTGACGGTTCCTTCGGAATATGAACAGGGCACGGAGGTCAGGACACCGGTGTTGGGGTTGGCGCTCCATACCCTGGGGGAGACAGTTTCATCATACTCGTAAGGGACGGTGACCCTCACCCTGATGTCCCTGGAAGCAGGATCGGTGACCGATTTGCCGTCGATCTTCATGGTGACTGTATAGGAATCATCCCAGTTCACGTTCTTCAGTGAGGAGTTGATCCTGACGGAGGATGTGGGGCCCTTGGATATGGAGAACTCGACGGTTCCGTCGGATATGCCGTTGAGGGTTCCGGACCTCAGTCCGAGTGCCGAGGCGAGGTCGCCGAGGTTGACGGCGATCCTTCCCCTGTGGAGCTCGACCGAGATGAAGGCATCATCGCCCAGGGCGGAACCGAGCTTGGAGATCTCCGACCTGCCGAGGAGGACCGTCTTCCCGTCGGCGAATCCGGAGATGTCTGCCACAAGGTAGTCGCTGCCGTTGTGTTCGAGATACTGGATGTCGGAGGGTTCCAGTTCCACGGTGACCGTGGTCCTGGACTCGTCCGTGTAAGTATAGGTTCCGGCGACCTTCCTCGCATATAGAGTGGTGTCACCGGTGAACATGAAGGAGGTTCCGACCTCCTGGGTCATCGAGGGGTCCCTGTAGAACCTCAGGAGATTCCCTCCGACGGAGGCCGTCATCATGTCCTCGATGAGGAATCCTCCGTAGGTTATGTCGTAGGTCAGATCGGAGGAACCTTCGACGTGGACAGTGAGTGTGTAGGGATGTGCCTTGTAGGTGTACGCGGCGAAGACCACCTTGGAGGAGGTTATACTCGAGAGGTCGGCGAGGAGCCCCTCGTCCATCTTGGTGCTCGAGTAAAGGGCGACAGCCCAGCCGGCGAAGGTGTAGACCTTGTCGACGGTGGGGGATCTGAAGGGACCGGTAGGGATGTCGGTGAGGGCCTTGCCATATTCCACATATATCCTGCATACTTCCGAACCATCCTGGGTCTTGAAGATGACCGGATATTCCATAGGTTTGGCATGGAATAAAGGAGTTACCGACAAATCCGTGGTCACGGATGAGAGATCTGCTAGCACATCTCCATCAGCAGACCAGCCATCGAATATGTATTCCTCGGCAACAGTTGGTTTCCTGGACGGAACCAAGGTACAATCTGAAACAGAACCCGGATCTAGGGCCTGGACGAACATAGGATTTCCGTTATCGTCCCTGTAGGTCACCAGCACATGGGAGTCGCCCTTATCGATATACCTTCCATGGAACACCTTGTCCTCTGTCAGTAGTTCCGTGGTATCTCCCCAGCCCGAAAAGTAGTATCCCTCCTTTCCGGGTACGGCAGGTGTTTCTCTGACCGCAGCGCCGTAACCTACTTTGTTCTCGCCAAGGACCTCGCCATCTATCTCGAAAGTTGCGGTCAGAATACGCCTGTGTTTGACCGCATCCGCTATCTTCTGAGTATCGGTTACATCCGGCAGGGTGGTCAGGACGTTCTGCTCCTCTCCCTCGCCATCGGCATAGTTCAGAGAAACGATGTAAACCATGCCGATGTACTTGTACACGGCAGGATCGTAATACCCCAGAGTCCAGGAGTTGTAAGTCCACTTATCATCTATGTAAGCGTACTGCGACCAGTAGATGTAGCTGTTCTCACCGATCTTGGTGTCTCCTTCGATACCGAAGAAGGAGGTGATCCAGTACTGCAGATCGTTTCCATTGGAATCCTTATTGATAAGGAACTGGGCCTCGAATCCGTTGGATTCCATGGCGTTTTCAACCACTTCCCCCATGTTGCACCCATGACCTTTGATCCAGAATCCGTTGATCCTGTCCTCGACGGTGAATGCGTCCTGGATCCTGGAATCCGGATTGTCATAGGCATAATCAAACCTGATAAACACATATCCGTCCGATTCCGGCTTGAAATCAGGGACCATGTACTGATTGGTTCCGTTAATCATCTCCTGACTGGACATGTGCAGACAGTAGGATGTTCCGGATATGACCTGGGAATCCGATTTCACATCATACCCTACTGTGGCCCAGTCGTGATTTCCCAACGGCATCCACTGGTGGATATTCCAGTATTCATCGCCTGAAGGGTATGTTCCGCCTACCGAGGTGATCATACCCAACCTGTTGTAGACTACCCTCATGTCTAGACTGTTGCAGGCGTTCTCTATGATCTGTTTCACACTGGTACCGCTGACTATGGTCTCCGCATAGGTTCCGTCGGCCCTCTCGATGAAGACCCTGACATCGTCGGCTGTGGCCGCATCGGATTCGTCCGAATCGTTCATGACCGCATAGACGGTGACGGAGACCAGGAGTACGGAGAACAGTGCCAGGAGGAGTCTGCGGTCCATCTCAATCACTTACCGCACGCTTGGGGAGGACGTAGATCTCCCCGTCCTCGTCGGTTCCCACCCTGGCATCCACCTCGTATACATCGCGTATGAGCTGGGCGGTGACGACCTTCTTGGGATCGCCGAATCCGACTATCTGTCCTTTCTTCATTATCACGCACAGGTCGCAGTACCTCGCCATCAGGGAGATGTCGTGCTCCGCCACAAGGACTGTCATGTCGCTCTCCCTCGCCATGGTCTGCAGGTACTCCATGACATCGAGCTTGTACTTCATGTCGAGATGGGATGTCGGTTCGTCGACCAGCATGACCTTGGGTTCCTGCACGTATGCCTTGGCGATGAGGGCACGCTGCTTCTCTCCGGAGGAAAGCAGCGAAAGCTGCTTCCTCCTGTAGTGGTCGAGACCGAAGTACCTCAGTGCCTCGCGGACGGCCTTCTCGTCGTCCGGGGATTCCCACCAGACCTTGTTGACGAAGGGATACCTTCCCATCATGACGAGGTCCATGACGCTCATTCCGAAGGTGGGCCCGGGTTCCGCTGGAACATTGGCGACACAGCGGGCGACATCGATGGGGCGCATTCCCGCCGTGTCCTGGCCGTCGATGGCAATGGTTCCCGTCCAGCCCTTGTTAATCTTGGAGATGCACTTCATCATGGTGGATTTTCCGCATCCGTTGGGTCCGATCAGTCCGATCAGCTTTCCCTTGGGAAGGTCGAGGTCGATACCGTGGAGTGCCTCGAAATCGCCGAAGCTGATACGGAGGCCGTGGATCCTCAGCATTATGTCCTCCTCCGAGTACAGGTCGGAGGTTCCGCTGTATCTTAGGGAATCATCCGTCATATTCGCGTCCCCTCCTCATGAGCATATATGCGAAGACGGGGGTACCTATCATCGCGGTGACGGCACCCACGGGGATCTCCGTGGGTGCCATGGCGATCCTTGCGACCAGGTCCGAGAACAGCATCAGGCAGGCACCCAGGATCATGGATGCCGGCATGATGAGACGGTGGTCCCCGCCCAGGAACATCCTGCAGGCGTGGGGGATGACCAGTCCCACGAATCCGATTATTCCGACGAATGCGACGCAGATGGAGGTCAGGACGGAAGCGACGACCATCATCAGGGCCTTGAACCTCCTGACATTGAGTCCGACCTGGCTCGCCTGGTCCTCACCCATCATGAAGAGGTTGAACTCACGTGCCCACAGCAGTGCCAGCAGGGATATGCCGACGGCGGGCACGAATACGAGGAAGGCGTTTTCCCAGGTAACGTTGGAGAATGAACCATACAGCCACCACATCACATCTGCAAGGTTGTCCTTGTCCATCGCCAGGAACAGGGTCTGTACCGAACTGAATGCAAGACCGACGATGACTCCCGCGAGGATGTAATTGGTGGCGGAACCTCCCGCACCCTCGGACACGATGATTGTGACGGTGAATGCGATCAGACCTCCGATGATGGCTGCCACGGGGATGAGGTAGGTGCTGTGCTCACCCAGGAAGGGGATCATCGATGCCCCGAGGGCGGAGACCGCGATGGCGAAGCAGCCCGCTCCGGAGGACACTCCTGTGATGTATGGATCCACCAGGGGATTCCTGATGAGTGCCTGGTACATGCATCCCGCCACCGCAAGACCTGCTCCCACACCTATGGCTGCGACGGCCCTGGGAAGCCTGGAGTGGTAGATGTACAGTTCCTCTGTGTTGAGGTTCTGGCCGCCCTTCTGGATAGCGGAGATCAGCGACGACAGGGCGTGGTCGATGGGTATGATTCCGCCCGATGAGATCGATATGGTCACCAGGAACATCAGGACCGAGAATATCAGTCCCGCCGTCACTATGACCCAGAACCTCCTCCTCTTGATTCCTATCTCGCTCGCGTCGCTGTTCACGTCAGCGATCTCGTTGTTCATCCTGTTGAATGACCTCCGCATACGGCCGATGATTCCTGCCGCCGGACCCTTTCCCTTCGGATCGTCTTCCGCCATCTTCTCTCACTTCCTGTACATTATCACAGCCACTACCGCAGTCAGCGTTGCTACCGAGAATAACAGCAGCCAGGACCAGTGGGCGAGCCCTTCCGATTCGTAATCCACATCGGAGGTCGAATGATGCTCCTTTCCGGGGATGTCCGATATACAGTACAGAGTACCGTCGTCGTTCCCCACGTACACCTTACCGTCGAGGACGGTTGGTGCACACATGTTGTATGCATTGGTGCTTCCGGGTTCCAGCTTCACAGACCAGATGATGTTCCCTGTTTCGGCATCGATGCACCTTGCGGCCCCTCCGACAGGCCATTCGGCAAGGGTGCTGTAGTCCACGCAGTAGAGCCTTCCGTCGCAATAGGTCATTCCCGACCTGGTACGGGCATCGTTGAGATTTCTCCAGATCCAATGTCCGTCATCAATATCAAATGCATAATAGCCAGCAAGAGCCTCAGTTAAGGTACCATGCGTATCCCAGACCTGGGGTTTCGAACCAGTATGCGAAGGCTCGAAATATGCATACACAGTCTTCCCGACAACTGTCGGCATACTGTGATTGTATGCGAAAACATCCATCTTCCAAACTACGGAACCCGCAACCATATCCACAAGGGCTGTGAAACCGTTTATGGGGGACATAGCATCATCGTATGCAGAAACTATTACCCTTCCTTCACCTGCAGGGGTTACATGACGTAACTTGAAGATTCCAGGATCTACAGTAAACGAAGTAACAGGGTTTCCAGAGGCAATGTCGAAACAGGTTATTGCACCATCATAAGATGCACTCACTATGACCTTGGTACCTTCCAACTCCATGACGGAGGGATTCAGATAACAATTTCCGCATCCTGCATCGGGGTATCTCCACAGTTCCTCCATGATGACAGAATCCCCCATACGTGTAACTGATAATGCGTGGAGAACTCCGTCGGAACTTGCAAAATACATTGCACCGGAGTCATAAACTGCAGTACTGGCTCCTTTGGAGGATATGAGACCGGACACCACTTCGTAATCATAATGATAGGTATTGAACACACCTGCGCACTGCGCTTTCTCCGAGTTCGGAGTCATCTCTGCCAAGACCTTCCCATCATACCGGTCAATACAGAATATATGCCTGTTAGGGGCATTGAGTACAATCATGTCACCGATGATCAAAGGTGTATTGGTGGCATATTCCGAAGACCCCCCGGTAGCATTCTTCGAATAATCAAACTGCCAGGCGATCTCATGGTTGACAGTATCGACGCAGTATAGGTGGGGGCTGCGGTTGACACCGGTTCCGTTATCATCCCCACGAGTACTGTAGTAAACCAATCCATCAGCAGCAAGGATAGAACTGGATATTCCCCCCGATTTCATGTTGATGTACCATTCCAACGGAGTGGCAACAGACTGAGGGCCGTATGATGGAGACATTGCGGAATATCCGGAGTCACCACGGAAGGAGATCCATGATTCCTTATAATAAGGAGTGGACATGGGGAGGATGTCCCCGGCAGGATAGAATGCGACCGCCATGGTTCCGCCCGTGTAGGGCTCGGAACCGTCGGTGCCCCCGTAGATCCACGCATAGGTGTCCCAGATGTAGAACCTCCAGGAACACTCCTGCGTTCCCACGAGGCAGTTGTATACTCCGCCCACGGAGGCCAGGGAAGTACCGTCAATAGTACTGGGGACGGAGTTGGCATCGAGGACGTTCCTGACCGCGGACAGCAGGGTGCCTCCGGAGGCTGTCATCGGATACCATGAGGTCTTCCCGTTACCGTAATCGACGAGGAGCATGTCACCTGTTTCGGGATCCGCATCTAATACAGGAGATATCATGGGCACAGAAAGCAACAATGCCAATGCCAGGATTAATGCGATCTTCCTCATCTGAGCAGGTCACCTCCCTGGTATCTGAGATATTCGCCGTAATCGTTGCCGAAGTACTTGGGACAGCGATCCCAGTAATCGGCGGCCGAGAACGAGTCGGGATCGAGGACCTTCGCGATGAGCTCGGCAGCGGCACAGAGCCTTGCACCCGGACGGGACAGGAGTTCGGCGGACTTTCCCGAGAAGATGAAGACCTTCTTGTTCTCGAAGGCAGGAGTGTCCTTCCACATGCTGTTGAGGCTGCGGAGCACATTCTCGTACTCCCTGTCGGAGGTTATCTCTCCGCCTTCGTAGATGATTATGATCGCATCGGGCTGCTTGATGTAGATGGCCTCCCTGTCGACCATTCCCCAGGAGTCGATGTTGGAGAAGATGTTGACCGCACCGATGGAGGTCAGGATGGTGTCGGCATAGGTCCCGCTTCCCGCCACGTAGGGGGAGTCGGAAGTTGACAGTGAGATGAACGCCTTCAGGGTGCTTATATCAGTCACGGCGCAGATGGCATCGATGGATGCGGACACCTGATGATTGTACTCATTGCCCTTCTCGGACATTCCGATGGCACTTGCCGCGATCCAGACGTTCTTGAGGAGGTCCTCCACCTTGACGACCTCGTACAGCACGACTGTGTTGATGCCTGATTTGCGGAGCTTGTCCGCCATGGATACGTGTTCCCCCACGCTTCCGTCGAGGAAGACGATATCTGGTGAGGCGGAGACGATCAGCTCGTAGTTGGGATCGGTGTAACCTCCGACATAGGAGATGTCGCCGCTCCTCTGACGCTCCACCAGGGAATCCGGATAGTTGCTGTACTTGTCGGTGGCGACGATGTTGTCGAGGGCCCCGACGGCGACGAGGGTCTCGGTGACCGAGGGTGCCAGAGATGCGATGCGGAGATCCTCACCATAAAGGTTCCTGCCGTTCTCCGCATAGCTGTAATAGGTATAGCCTGCGGCATCCACCGCAGGCATCATGTTGTCGGGAGAGGAGGTGCGTGCCCAGGAGACGATCTTCTCCGAACCCACATCGTAACTCTGGGGATCATCAATCTTAACCCAGTAACGTGCATCCCCGGATCCCCTCAGGACATACATCCCCCAGACGGATGTCACAAGGTTGGCCTCGCCGTCTACGGACACCACGTTGCCGTAGACATCGGTGACGACCGCATATCCGAGCGAGGAGCAGGCCGCATCGAGTGCGTCCCTGCCGTTCATGCCGTCATCGAGCGGGGTTTCCACCCAGTCGACGTTGTAATAACCGAAATCGACCATTACTCCCTCCTTCTCATCGACGGGACTGGCAGTAAGGCCGATCATGGGTGCAACAATACAGACTGCAACGAGAATCGTAACGGAAACCACTATCTTGAGTCTGACCGCATCCATATATTCACCTCACGTAATTTCAAAATCTGGCTATGTCATAATGTTTGGATAATAATTCCAATGTTGTAAGGATATATAATGAAAACCCGTGCTTATGAATACATAGGTAAATAGGGTCTCGAGAAAACTTGTTCAGATTGGTCTTACTGAATAACAGACCCTAGATGTCAAAGGCTTTGGTCGGGGGCATACGCCCCCATAGTTTATTTCAGGCCTTCTTTCTGACTACGAAGAACACTCCCGCAAGTGCGACGATAGCAATGATGACGCCGATGGCGATATACATCATACTGTTGTTGTCTCCACCCTTTGAAGGTTCGGGCTCAGGACCAGGAGTCGGTCCGGGGACAGGATCGTCACCAGGAATTTCAAGATCGTAGACAACAGCGTACTTGGAGAAATGCGTGGTAGAGAAGGAGATGGTTCCATCACCATTGTATACACAAGCGAATTCCTCCACCACACCGTTGTCTGAGATGTACCAGACAGACAGCTTCGAGGGATTCTCCCCACTCTTGAGAACATGGTCCACGGTGACGGTAGCAGTTCCGTTCAGAATCGAGACATTGCTTCCCCCAACGAAAAGAGATATATCGAACACTGGCGAGTCCTTGATAATCTTCTTCACATTTTCATCAAGGTTATATGTATCGACAGCCTTCAAGGACAGTTTCACATCCGATCCCTCTTTTCCTGCAATGTTGGAAAGGACATCCTTATCGAGAAGGACCGATCCCTCGGACATTGCTATTTCCATAGATGCGTCCTTACTGTTCAGTTTCTCCACATCGGACTTGGAAACGCTGACACCAGTGGACTCCGTCACCTCGATCCTCAGAGTTCCTTTCTCAGGAAGGACCTCGATAGCATTCTCGGTATCGGCAGGTATGACGGTGACTTCGTCACCGGTTCCGGAAGGAACCACTGTCTCGGTTCCGGAAGATTCCCCTACACGGAACGCAAGGGTAGCCGTTGTATCGGAAGAGGATCCCCAAACCTTGAGGATGTAGATTCCTGCAGGAAGTCCCTCTATCCTGATGAACGAGGAATACTTTCCATCAATGACGCTTGCGAACCCCTCGCTGCTTACAGGGTTCTCACCCTGGAAAACCATGAAATGCACAAGAGTCAGGGAAGATTCTCCGGAAAGGTTCAGTACAGACCTTTCCGTATCGAATACAGCAGAGGCCACGGATATGGAGTTGGAACTGATTCCACTTCCGCCGGATTGCTTGGAAGATGCTTCGAACACGGCAGTGTAAGTCGCGTTATCAGAAACATCCACGACCGCGGGAGACCATTCCCTGAACACATATGTGTAGGACTCGTCATCGGCACGTACTGCAACGGGCTTCACAATGTCAGATACAGATGTTCCATATGCATAATCCTTGGAAGAGAGTATGGTTCCGTCCCAATTCTTGAAGACAATTGTGTATTCTTCCGTATTATTCTCGAAGGATACATTCACCGTTACACTGGATGAAGGCATGATGAAACATCCATCCGTGACTGGGAGATCTTTTCCGCCAGATGCGACGGATATGATGAAGTAATATCCCTGCTTGGGTTCGACAGATATTGTGACTGAAGATCCAGGAACTGCATAATCTGGGACCTGGACATTACCTCCCGCGGAAACGGAAACTTCGATAGGGCAGAGGTAGGGGGACCCTAGATAACCATACCCTGCCCAATTATATGTATCTCTCAGTATGGAGTACATCTCATTATCGGAATCCCTGCTAAAGGTATGCACCACAGATTCGGTATCGGTAGACCAAGGCTGGAATACAACCGCAAATGTTGTTGCTTTGCCGGAATAGGTCAGAAGATTTTCAATCGGTGACCAGATTCCCTCCTCGAGTACATAGTAAACGATGGAAGCGTACACGTCAGAGTAATTTCCTGTGTTCTGCTGAGAATCCATCTCTATCCCGTAGCAATCCATGCCGTTGATGAAGCGAACATTTCCATTCTCGAGGATCAACTCAGCACCATATGTTACCAGTGCGGATTTTTTCAATGCTTCCGCGAGGTTCATCGCATCGACAGTTCCGATATGAATTCCACCGTAGTCACAAATCTGCGTATCTCCTAGTATTACACTTGAAGTCTCTCCACCCAGATCAAAGTAATATGAATACTGGTGAAGAGGCACAGCATCGAACCTTACTGAGATTATGACACTCTCAGACGGCATGATGAAACGGTATGCTCCCTCGATGAGCTCTATAGGAACGATTGTTCCGTTCACAGCATAATTGACGGCTCCGACAACATATTCATAATCAGCCACAGGAGTGATCGTAATCATATCTCCTTCATTGGGGAAAGTGCCGGACACCCTGACGGTTCCATGTTCGGTTTCCTCCACTTCGATATGAAGGTATTCCGATTCAGAGGTCAGAGTCTTACCCAGGAGATCCTTGATTGGCACAAGCATTTCGGGAATGGTAAATCCTTCACCATCCAAGGCCCACTCTTCATCCAGTGCAGGTGCGGAAACCAGGTTAGTGATTGCAAAATAATGGTTTTTGAAATATTGCTTATCTGATAAATCTGCAAGTATGCTCCAGGAATATACTACATCGGTTTTAGTATGCCCCATGTTCAATGCATAGATGTTGTAGGATCCAGACCTACCATCCACAGATGAAATGTAATCTCCTTTGACAAGCACATCGTCCAGAGAATTCAGGGCATCTCTCATATCTGCACCATATGCTTCGGCCCAGTAGGAAGTATTTCCATTCTGGACAAAGAAATAGAATACATTCTTCTGGGGATCGACATCCACGAAAAGCATACCGCTATCATTGTAATACACTAGACGTCCGTCATTATCCACACGGATTGCCTGGGAACTGTATTGGGAAGATTTGTCACCCAGGGGGACAACGACCATACTATTATCCGTAAGACCGTATCTCACAACGGTTATGTTCCCTCCGAGACTGTATGGAACGATATAAAGATACAGGACATCATCGCTATCATAGTGAGTATTGACCACGATTGAACCGTGTGTCATTAAGGTCTTGACGGAATTGATCGGGGATATTAACGTTCTTCCTCCGTTTTTACTTATCTCATAAGAATTGAGTGTATATCCGTTGTCTCCCCCTATATTCAAGAAGGCAAGATTGTCAACCACTACGAACTCAGACGCCATCGTGTTGCCGGGAAGTTCGTAATAGGACACTTCTGCATCGGCAACCCTACCGGATGAGGTGAGGTCCAATATCACCAATTTTCCATTTGAATAGGTACCTGACGGGCTGAACAAACCTTTGGTGTAAGAGGTGAGGAAAACAGTACTGTCCCCGTAGGTGCTAATCCATCCGTCATCCATTAGATAACCTGACACCTTATCAAGAACAAGACGGGAAAATACAGGTGTCTGAGAAGAAAGATTGCTTACTGAACAGAGTACACGTTCATCACCATTGGTTGCTGAAAGCCAATAGACGGAGTCGTTGAAGAAGACAGGACGGGTGATTACCCCCCAATTATTATGTAATGCACCCACTCCGGAACAATCCCAAATCATTGAAAACGCATTACCGGAGGTATCGTATTTCAAAAGACTACCTCCTGTGAAAGCATATGCGAATCCATCACGATCATTATAGACAATGGTCATCAAAGAATTGAGTTCCGAAGGAAGTTTCTGAATATAATTGAGATCCTCATCGAAAACAGTCCTTGTGTACAGATCAACGATCTTTCCGTTTCCGATATATGATAACACATAGTAGTAATATGCAGAATTGTCCACAGATTCGGCGATTGCGAGTATGTTCCCTGTTTCCGTGTCCACCTTGTAGATGTAACCGCTCATCCAGACATATGCATTGTTGCCGATCACCAATGGCATACTGACCACACCGACATACATTCCGCCAGAAGTTCCAGTAACTCCACCGAATGCAAAAGCATTTACTAGATCTTTTGTCGCAGTGGGGGCGTTTATTACGGGAGTTAGTTGAGATGCATTGGAGATTATGTCAGCGACTGCCCTAATAACTATGTCCTTCTCAACAGTCATAGTGAGTGTAGTACCGTCACTGGAACATACGCAGTCCATTACACTTGCACTGTCGCCGGCTGTGAGATAAAAAACTACGGGGTTGTCTGCCATATCATATGTAGATATATACCATCCGTGGAAATCAACCACGTTAGGGGTCGAATATCTCAAAACCACTTCGGTTCCTGCCAAGGTACGACCGTCAACAATGTTACCTGTGACCAAAGCAACATTACCAGTATCGGATATTATCGTTACTGCCAATGTATCCGTCTCTTCGAATACAGCAACGATTCTCATATCTGAAACGACAGAACAATCCTTTGCCAAAGGTGTATTATTAACAGACCAGAACCTGAAAATGTGTCCGCGTAATACGGGGTCCTCAGGCCAGTTGACGATACAACTGCTATCGGCAACCAGTTCCCTAGAAACTATTGCACCATTGACTTCGAATGATACCTCGTGAGTGGAGACACGAACAAAGACAAGCAGAGTATCGGAGGAAAACGGACAAATATATTCACCGTCCGAAGGCCTGGGCATCTTTTCATCCCCTATGAAGACATCCAGGTTATGCACAGTAGAAATCAATTTGAATGAGAGCACATCGTTTGTAATCGAACTTAGGATTTCCAAATCGAGAACGTCCGATACAAAGTATGCTTTCAGGTTGTCTGTTATCTCTGAATGCAGTATCTTGACCCTCTCTTCTCCATCTTTAAGATACATTCCATAGTTTATCTTAGTATTACTAGTTCCAAGAAGTTCTAATTCCCTTATTTCCTGCTCAGCAGAATATAGGATCACCACATCTGGATTATAACTGAAAGTTTCATAGAAATAATCAAACGAATTTGAATCCAGGAAGATTGTTACGGGAGTGCCTTTGGTAGGTAGGGGACTTACAAGCACATTATGATAGGTTTCGTTATTGACGACCACATCATTCCCAATTAATCCTGCCGGCAGATAGATAGAATTTACCTTGCACCCAACAGCGATGTGGCCTTCAATATGTTTTAATTGTGATTCGGTCCCAATGTTTATGTGCTCCAGTTCTTCTATATAATTGAATACTCTGTCTCCAAGATAAGTCACACTGTCTGGAATGTCGATTGAAGAGAAATGACAGTACATAAAGGCCAATGAACCGATATATTGGAGGCTATCAGGCAGAACTAGGGATTTCAGCCCCATCTGATCTTCGAGATATGAATTGACCCGGAATGCTTCATTACCGATATATATACAATGCGAACCAGCATTGAATAATACGGAATCAAAACCATAATCGAAATGGTATTTGGAGTCATATTGTTTTATCGAGAGAGCATAGTCATTTATTTTCAGAACAGTCGAAGAGATGACGACTCCCTGAGCAGTGGTTTTTCCATACAATGAGGATCCTATACTATAGGATTCTGCAAATCCAAGTACCGACCACTCCTCATTTATTCCCCTACCTATTTCTGATACAGCATAGGTCGTACAACCTTCAATTGGCCTATATGTATCCGAATCATAGTAAACTGCTTTCTGAACTCCGTCTGAATCCACACAAATGTATGCAGGAACCTCAAAAACACCCAATTCATTGCTGTCTATAATATTTTGAAGCACTGCACATTTGAATAAATTGTTCAGGATATAGGGTTCATCATTCAGAATGTAGGTTCCATGACCATGTAGGCTGTCACCGTATACCGGAATGTCCACCATGCCCAACTCGAGAATAATATTCTGATCCAGAACATAGCTGGTTACATCGTGTTTCAGCAATGTGTGTGATCCATCACCACTGTACACGTCAATTACTGAGTATTTAGATGAATCATTCAGATTTATCTCCATAGTCAGCTCTGTCCCCACAGGGAGGGATTTGCCCGAGTAAGATAGACGCATACTGGACGCTCCGTCAGGATAAGTAGCCTTGATTTGACCGGGATCCAATACAACCTTGTATTTTTCTGATGAGTCATCCGCATCAGATAAATCCGAATCATAATCAATAACAACAAATGAGGCAAACATAACAATGACGACCCCGATTATTGTCAACATTGCTGACCGCGAAAGCCTAGTAAAGAAACCATTCATAGGATAAGTCTCCGAAGGGTATTGGTAATCTCCCATACCTGAATGGAGGATTCATCCCAGTGTTAGTATATAACAAATCACTGCAAATATGAAGATTTAAGTAACTTAGTCGGCAATAATATAGGATTGCCTGGGTCAAACCCAGGCATAAATGGTTTGAAAAAAGTTTTACAAAAGTTTTGAAAGCAATCACAGTGCCTGTTTCTCGATTCTTCTGATGAAGAGGAGCATTGCTGCAACGAAGACGACCACGATTGCTGCGATAACGGCGAGCACCATGACAGTGTTGTCCTCGCCTTTCTCGTAGGGTACAAGATCGAATCCGACGACGTACTTGGAGAAGTGTTCGACAGTGAAGGTCACGGTCTTGTCTTCTGCATTGTATGTCACGTCCTTTGCCTTCTCGATGTTTCCGTCATCGTCCATGAACCATACGCACAGGTCGGCAGCGTTGCCGCCTTCGAGCACATAGGGCACGGTGACGACGGTTCCCTTCATCTCGTCGTGGAGAGCCTTGGATCCGACGGAAGCGGAAAGCTCGAAGACAGGGCTGTCTCCGACGACCTTCTGCTGTTTCACGTTAAGCATGGCCTTCTTGACGGGTTCGACGGAAACGGAAACCTTCTCGGTGGATGCACCGGTGATCTTCTGGAGGACCTCGGGTGCGAGGACGACCTCGGTGCTCTCTCCGACCGCCATCTCGAGGGTTGCTCCCGCATCGGCGATGGCCTTGATGGACTCGGCGGTGACGGATGCTACAGAATCGGTGGACTGGATGGTGATGGTCTTGTCGACCTTCACATCAGGGTTCTCGGTTTCTGCTTTCTGGATGTTCTCAATGACGGATTCGATGTCCTGCTTGGTGATAACGGTGGAGTTGATCACTGCATCGACGACGACCGAGGTGGTGTTTCCGTCGGAGTCCTTCTTGGTCTCGGTGGTGGTCTCGGTCTTTCCTTCGATCTTCACGTTGGTCTCGGTGGATGCACCGGTATCCTTATCGACAATACCGGTGGTGGAGGATCCGTCATCTTCGGTCTTCTCGTAGCTGACGTTTCCATTCTCCTCGATCTTTCCGTTCTCGATGATTGCGTCGAAGGCCATATCACCTGTAACAACAGTCTCAGAGGTTAAACCGTCCCACCTGACAAAGACCTTTCCTGCAGGCACTTCAGGCACCTGTACGGGTGCGGAAACAATCTGTCCGTAATCCAGTACCTGGGTATCGAATACGGTCTCGCCGTTCATGAACACGACTGTGTACCTGTTGACGGCGCTGTCGAACTCTGCGACATAGGTTGCGTCTCCGGTGACGGCGACGATCTCGCTGTTCCATCCCCTGAAGGTGTAGTTGTACTGTGCGTCCGCCTCCTTTGCGGGAGCGGTTCCGTTGTACGCGGGTTTCTCTCCGTAGGCGACCTCGGTCCTCTGGAGCTCGGTCTCGCCGTTCATGAACACGACTGTGTACCTGTTGACAGAGTAAACGACCTCAAAGATAACATCAGATTCACCCATGGTTCCGGAAATAACGAGCTTGTCCGCAGTATAACCTTCCATTACAGGGGATTCGACGGAGTACTCCTTTCCGCATTCGACCTCGATGACCTTGTCCTCGATAATCGAACTGTATCCAGAATACTTCACGGTCACTTTGTATGCTGAGGGTACAAGCTTGAATTCCTTTTCGAGCACACATGCTGCGGAGGAATCCCAGACCTTCACGATATAATCTCCGGGAACAATTCCATCCAAAAGAACATCCTGTGTGAACTTTCCACTCTTGGTTACGGTGAAAGCCTCCAGAAGTTTGGTCTGTCCGGAGAAGATTCCAATATGGATTATACCTGTCAATGAACTGCCAGAAACAGTTAGTGACTTGGTAACTCTATCATATGTTGCAGAGTCGAACCCCAGAACATCCTCATACTCTACAGAAAGCTTTACACCACTGGCAGGCATGATGAATTTTCCGTCTACAAGTTCCTCTCCCTCTATTATAGCAACCTTTCCGGCTACCACCTTTGCAATGACAGAGAGAACCGTACCCCTATCCACAAGATCACCTGAGTTCACCACAATGTCACCATTCAGGACTGTTAGATCCTCTGGGAAATCAAGCTTATAGGGAGATTCAACAAGAACGAATGCAGAACTGCAAACGACCTTTGCATCTCCGGTCCAGACCTTTACAGCATAATTGCCAGGTGCAATTCCATCAAGACTGACTGACTGAATGTATTTTCCACCAGTCGCAGTTGCAAATGCTTCAAGAACCTTGCAAGTGCCATCAAACACGCCAATATGAATTATGGATGCGGAGGTCAAACCTTCGATTGCGAGTAATTTCGTCAGCCGGTCATATCCAACGGAGGTAATACCTTCGATAGATGCAGATGCTTCGGAAATGACTTCGGAATCCCATACCTTTATGGTATCGAATCCGATTCCTTCCACATTCACGTTTGTCGAATACTTGTTATCCACAACTGGTGCATAAGCCTCTACGACTTTCCTTCCCTCGTACCAGATTCCAATATGCAATATTGTGGAACCGGAGGTACCAGACACAAGAACACATTTTGATGAAACATCGTAAGTGCCCGTCACTGTGTGCACAGGTTTTTCGGAATAAACCGCAGTATAGACGGCATCCTCTGCAACGCCCTTTACCTCGGAATCCCAGCCAACGAACTCATAACAATGATATTCGCCGACACGGATAGGATTCTCCGGGAGGATCACAGATGCTTTGGTCCCCAGATCATAAACCTTCTCTGAAAGTACAGTTCCATTGTAATCCTTGAAAACAACAGTGTACTGGGGACATTCAAGTTTGAATATCTTCTGAGCAATTACGGACGCGTTACCGTTCCATGCTTTTACTACATAATCCCCATATGCGATGCCATCAAGAATGACATCAACGGAGAAGACACCGTTGGAAGGAACAGCATAAAACTCATGCACCTTCACCCCTTTGGAATCAAAGATACCGAGGTGCACGATTTCATCCCCAGAATAACCGGAGACGGACAGAATCTTGGAATTTCTCGAATAATCGGCAGAATCGATCGTTACCATATTTTCAGAATCGACGGCCGTTGACGAATAATTCCATATTTTGACAGATAATCCTGTAGCTGGGAGATCTTTCGTACTTATCTCCTGGGAGAATGCACCGTTGATGGTCGAGGCGTATGCCTCGACCAGTTTGGTTTCTCCGGAAAATAGTCCGAGATGAACTATTTCATCAGGACTGTTTCCGGAAACGGTACATATGCAGGAATCCGTATCTAAGCACACATCGGAAATCCCGAAGGTACTAACACTGTCCGCATCACTGGAAGGCATTGCAAGGATGACCCCCGCTAGCACCAGTGCCACAACACAGCCTATCATCAGATTCCTGCTGCCCATAATTCAACCTCAGGAGGAGGGAGTCAGGATTTTCTCATAAGCGGTGCCGAGGGCCTTAGTTTCACCATCAAGGGTAGATCCATCGACGACCTCTATAAGGACACTCTTAAGTCCAATAGATGAGAACTGGAAATTCGCAGTTGCGGTAAAATTGGCACCGTAGGTTGCATCAACAAATGTGTTGATGAACTGTCCATTTTCATATGCGATGATAAGACCGATCATGGTTCCGGACTGCTGGGATGATCCAACAGTGGCGGAAACAGTAACTTTGGAAGTGGTTCCCGAAGTAGTCAAAGTTCCATTGATTCCTGCATCAACATATACTGGCACACAGATAGAGCCATTAGTTGCAGCATTACCGATTTCATAAGTTTTAGTACCAGTTTTATTAGTCCATGCCGACAGAATCTTACCCTCTGGTGCTGTCCAACCCTCGGGAAGGCCAATCACCACGTCAGATGTACTGACATAATAAGTTCCTGCCTTTGGAGTGAGAACCGTAATGGTGATTGTTTTCTCTCCAGTCTGGAAATAACCGGTAATAGTGTAAACCGTTGTAGTTCCTTCTTCAGAGGGGGCGTCCATATAGAACTTCAGAACCATTTTATTTTCGACTCTAACTCCCTCGGGAGTTGATGTGGCCGAAAGTTCACTGGTTTCACCATTAACATCTATTGTGTATTTGTGGGATCCATCTTCAAACTGAGAATATTGGAGCCTTGTATTGAATCCTAATTCTAATCCTGGAAGGACAGTAAGGGTCATTCCACCAAAATTCTCAATCTCCTCAGGTGATGTCAAAAATATGCCTTTTGGATACTCCTTAAAATAATAACTAGTTATGGACCCATTTTCCGCAGAGGATTCCTCCATCGTTGTGCATACAACTGCAGAAACAAACAGGAGTGAGAAAATGGCCATTACAGAAACCAATTTCTTTGACATTAATGATTCCATCAGAACACCCATGTGTAACTATCGTACATTAATGTGCAAGAGGCAATCTGATCCAGATCAACAAGATTCGAATCATGAACAGGCGTGTAGAATCCTGCAAGGAATGCAGCATACGCGACGGAACTGTTTTCGCCCACATAAAGACTCCAATATGTATATTTGGCATAAGTCTCATACACAATTGAAGACTCGCTAAGACTTCCTACAGTGGTTATGTATCCATAAGAGGAGTTGTTGATTGAACCAGCAGACTGATTTCCAACAACATCGTTTCCGACAACAGTAAGTCCTGCAATGCTCTTGAGTGCGAGATAAACATTAGATCCATATCCGACATAGGTATTTGAGTCAGAACCATTGGTGACAGTGAAATTAATCTTGAAACAATCGCACTGCTGAACAGTAACGATTGATTTCAGTCCGGTGGTAGGAAGCTCACCGAGATGGGCTGCAGTATCATCGTTGTAGATTGCGATGTTTGCAGTCCTGAAGTTCGCATCGTAGTCGCTGTATGCGTTGTAGAATCCGAGTGCGTTGATTCCATTGGTCCAGCTGTTGTTGACATTGTAGTACTGGATGTTCCAGGTACCGGTTACATCGTTTACAGCGGTAATCTGTCCCCAGGCAGGGTTGATGTTGTCGTACCCATACTGGTTGATGAGCATTCCGCCCATAGCGACAGTGATTCCGGTTGCGTTCTTGAGTGCAGACCATGCATTGTATCCGGTTCCGGAGTATGCGACCCAGGCATTATCGGAATACACATAGAAATTATACTCTGCAACAGCATCGTTTCCGTCACAGGTAACCGCATCAGCATCCGATCCGTCGGAAATGCCGATTGCTACGAACCCGGTAACGGCGACCATTGCGATTGCAGTGATGATTGCCATGACTTTAGCGTTCATTGTTGATCCATCCTGAACTATCGTTCATTCGCGGTACGGATATGATCCGAAAGAAGGGGGATATGGTCGATACTGTGCAGTGGGTCCCGAAACCAAACGAAACCAGATCATGGACAGTAAGGCCCCGATCTATACCGTTGGAGAAATCATCCAATTATGTATATTTAAGAGTATATCTTTAAACTGAATACTTAGGTAGTTCACATCACCTTAATAAACATCAAAACAATATCCCAGTATAGAAGGTGGCAGCATATGCCGGAAAACATCCAGGACGACAATCAAAGCAATCTGTCAAAACCCAGCGTCTGCCGCAGATGCCGCCATTCCTGGACGGGTGACGACGCCCCCGAACTCTGTCCCCGCTGCCACAGCTGCAGGTGGATGCAGGGCAGGACCGACAGGATCTTCTGCCCGTATTGTGCACATTTGTGGTATCCTCGGGAAAGGGACGAGGTCTGTCCCTCCTGCGGCATGCATCCTTCCCTGAAGGGAAAGGAACGCCTCACCTGTGTCAGATGCGAGTACATATGGGTGAGGGAGGAGAACCAGGAGATTCCCGAGAAGTGTCCTCTGTGCAGGACCTCCACCTGGAGCCGTGAGTCCGCCTTCACCCATGTATGCAGCATGTGCGGACATATCTGGAGGAACAAGGTGGAGGAACCGCTACGCTGCCCATCCTGCTACTCCGAGATCTGGAACGTCCCCGCCCACCGCCTGCAGTGCAAACGGTGCGGACACAGATGGGTGTCAAGGAGCAAGCTGAAGGGCGTGGCCGCCATATGCCCCAAATGCAAATCCAGATACTGGAGGGAACCGCCCCCGCTCCTTATGTGCACAGTATGCGGAAGACCCTTCACCTCCGGCAGGACCAGGTCCGAGAGATGCCAGGTGTGCACAGGGAAGGAAGTCTCCTTCGACCATGTGTGCAACCTCTGCGGACAGGAATGGTCGTCGGAGAAGAAGTACTGCTCCTGCCCGAAATGCGGAAGCTCCATCGACGTCCCCGAGGTAAAATCCGAATCGGTCCTGTGGGCCGAGGGCGACAGGAGCCTGCTCCTGCAGACCGATAACGGCTCATCGATAATCTACCTCAGGATCGACAGCGTCCCCCTGACCTCCGTCTACCTTCCCGACGCCATAAATCTGCTGGGGAAGACCCAGAAAGAACTGTTCGAATCAACCAGTCCCGCGGAATACAGAAGGCTTGCAGAGACCATGTACCTGAGACGCGACGACTACCGGGAGAAGGTGCCCTATCTGGAAGAACTGCTGGGCCTCGATAGGGATGATGCCGAGATCCTCGCCATGCATTTCGACTCCATGGGTCCCGAGGCCATCGCCCTCAGACTGGGCGTACCGTCATCGAAGGTATCGGATGC
>JAKSHW010000190.1 GCA_024399195.1 archaeon
GACGTTGTTTTCGAGCATCATTTCGAAAACCGTTCCCATGCCCGGATGTCTTGGTCCGGAGATTGCGTTTCGTTGGCCGTTTCCCGTAATGGACGGATCTTTGTGGTGGATCTGGAAAAACATACCCTATCTTTGATCGATTCTTCCGAAATCGAATTCGATGATGATGTCCCAGGGGTGGTGTTCGATGATTCGGGCAGGGATATTATGGTCTTTGGAAACGGGATCAGTATCCACGACCGTTTCACAGGGGAAACCGTCCGTGTGGACGATGAGTACGAGTACCCTGTCGACAGTCTTGCGTGTTTCTCCAATGGGGAATTCCATATATTTTCAGATGGCGGCGTGAATACCGTCACAAGGGGCGGTGTCGAATTCTCCGTTCCTGAGAATGCGGTCGTAGAGACCCGTAGGAACCGTCTGAGGGGTCTGTTTTCGGAACAGGAGAGGCTTTGCAGGTATGTCAATGATTGGGATTACAACTACGGTGATGGGTATTTCAGCATCCGTCTAAGATACGGGGATGGTGAAGCATACTGTACCTATGATACAGATGCAGGCGATCTGTGTTCACACCCCTATGGAGAATATGATAGGGAGGACATTCCGTTCGATGAGGTTTTCAAGGGTATGGACCCTTTTTTGGATGAAAAAAGAACCTCTTCCAACGGTACGTTCTATTTGATCAATGAAGGTTGCATCTTCGGATACACGCCTGTGGTGGAGAACAACAGACGTGTGAGACTGTACCGTAGAATGTATACCTCTCCCGAAATGGGGAGAATACGGTCGGATGGGAGGTATTTGGACCCATCTCTGTTCAAAGAACAGGCTCTACCAGACGACCTTTCTGGAATCAAATGGGTCAAGGGGTATATCCCTGGATTCAACGTCCCCTTAGGGCAGACGGTCCTTGTGAACGAAGATTACTACACCGATACTTTGGATTCTAGATTGGTCGCATATCTGAACGGAGTACATGACCATATGAAGTTCCATCCTGTATCGTATGGAGTGGGTTGTTATTGCACCTCTGTATACCCCGACAGCGGTACAGGTCATTTTTTCCTCGCATTGTCGGATGAAGTGCATACGGTGGCATTGCCCAAACATATGGGGCCTCTATTCGAGGCTCAGAATTCTCTTGGTTATTTCAAGGATGGCGAATGGGTGTACCGTTATAGCTTTTCAGAAAATATTTTCGAAAAGGTCATCCCTTACGAAACGGTCAAGGAATATCTAAACAGAAGGTCACCAAAGGTCATAGGTTCACCTGATGGGACCGTAATGGTCGTATCCAAAAAAGACGTATCGAACGATCCGGACCTCGGTCATGAAATCCTCCTCGTCCGTGATGGACGTCTCATACACATCTGCGACTGTTCCAGCTCCGGGTTGGGGATAGCCGTAGGGGACAAGGTGTTCACTTTCGAAGGAGAGTCGTTCGCGGTACGTGATTCCTCGGACGGGTCCCTTGTCATGAAAAGGAACGTTCTGGACAAGGACGAATGGTTCGTCAAGGATATCGACCGCGAGGGGACCTTGTGGATGGTGCGTCTGAACTCCAGGGTGGACAAGGTCTGTAAAGTGGGGGTGGCACGTATGAAATACCCCTATGACTTGGTGGACGAGTTCGAAGATGTGCAATTGCCCGTGAACGATCCTTGGAATCTGGAATATTGTGTCGCGGTCGGGAAGAATCAGGCCGTAGTGCTGGAACGTACAGGTAGGAAGAACTATTTCGTCAGGTCCACGCGTTATCCGCTCGGAAAAGACCTTTCGAAAAAACGTAGCTGTCTCCCCAGGTACTCTGAGGAACATATCGATTTCATGGACGTCGGTGAACGTTATCTCGTCGTGTATAACGATTCGAGAGAAAATGAAGAAGCCCCTACCAGACAAAGCCTCATGGACCCTGTGTCCGGGGAAAGTCTGAGACTCCGTTTCGGACAGGGTGGGCAGATGCATGGGCCTAAAGGATACTATCTGGGCCAGGATTCACATCCGTTCATATTGGGGGACCTGTTGGTGGCGGAACTCACCGACGGTCATGATCACACGGTGATGGGTTGGAATCTCAACAATGGCAGAAGATGGCCGGACAACGACCATGAACGTATAAACGCCAGATTGTTAGGCCATAACGAGGATTACATCTTCGTGGGGGAGGAAACGGATTCGGTCATAAGGGAACGTGTCCTGTATAACAAGGATATGCAGGGTTGTGGAAGATCCGTATTGGACGTTCCTCTGAGGATAGATCCCAGAAAAGGACTTGGGTATCCAGACACCTTCATGACGATCGATGGGTACAGATACAAGGACAGGGTCTACACCCAGGCGTATCTCCCTTTGCAACTCGTATATACAGAGGGTCAGTCCGGAACCCGCAAGGTCCCTGCGGTCCTCATCGATCCAACCTCGTTCGAGGAGATCAAGGCGGGATTGGAAAACCGCCGGTCCGAAGGATGTCCGGTCGGAGATGTCCATGTGCGTGTGAACGTCCTTCTGTGTACTTTGCAATATGGAATCGTCTATGATAGGATGGAGGCGGTCATTGAACTCGGTTGTTCTTCCGGAGCCGATGGAAATCAGAATGCCGTTTTTGATGTGACCGACGCCTTGAAAAATTCGACCTATGCCGCGTTCCGTGATGGAGTATACTATCTTCTTCAGAAACGTGCATATGATGACCAATGCTGTGAATCCGAATACCTTTGGAGATTGTCGGTGTACAAGAACGGCAGTGTCGAATACGTCGACAGGATCGTCGGAACGATAGACCATCGTATCGGCGATTATGGGGGATACCCATCACCTGTGCAATTGACCGGTACAGGGGACGTAGCCTATGTCGTGCAGGACAGGGATCTGTCACATCACCATATGGTCGGTAACGAGGAGATGTTCGATCTCAATACGTCCGATATGTTGGTATCCGTCTACTGTGACAAGGACATCTCTGTATCTTTCGATGACGTCCGTCATATCCTCCATATACGGAACGGATGCGATCATGTTTTACTGTCGGACATATACCACTTGAATTCCTCGGAAAGGATCGGGGACGAGGTCGTCCTCATACACGAGTTTTACGTAGACAGTAATGTGACGATCATCGACA
>JAKSHW010000191.1 GCA_024399195.1 archaeon
TGTTCGAGATCATTTCAAAACTGCCTATGGCAGGTGTCCTCAACACCAATGTGGATGTGGAAGGTCAGGGAAAAGGTGTGCAGATCGAGAAGACCTCTGCGTTCATCAAGGCTTGTCCCTGCATGGTCATCGTCTCCGGAGGGGTCACCACCGAGGAGGACGCCATCGCCATGTCCAAGGCCGGTGGACATTCCGCCGTCGTCGGAATGGCCATCTACAAAGGCGTCATGAAGCCTTGGGAATGGAACACTCCCTGGATCGCCTGAAACTCAACACCCCGACATAAGTTCGGGGTACCCTATCCTTTTCACGGCCACCGTAGGATCCTTTCTGTCGTGACATATGCATAACCTGTGTCTCATGTCCGATCCCGGGTACGTGAACCTCATCCTATCGTCGGGGGCTGTCAATCCCTTTTCGGTCAGTACCGTGAACGTCGTCGGTTCGGTATAGAGGCCTGTACCGACGGCCTTTACATAACTTTCCTTGGATGCCCATATGTCGGTGAACAGGGTGTTCGATCTGTTTTTATCGAATATCTCCCGTTCCGACGGTGTCAGGATATGTGCCAGTAATCCATCATCGAATTCTTCGATGGTCTGTACGTCCACACCTACGGGGCGGTCGGATACGGCACAGACCACCAGATTTCCCGAGTGGGATATGTTGAACTGGACGGTGTCGTCACGCATCAACGGTTTGCCGAACGGTCCGATATACATCTCGGTCGCGTATCTTTTTTCCAAAAGCCTGATGAGAAGACCTGCGGTGATGCTTCTTACACGGTCTTCCGTATTCAGGTAGGAACAGGCCTTTCTCCGTCTTTCGGAACCTAGGGTTGCCAATATGGGTTCGAGTTCGCTATCCGGAAAAGATCTGATATCTACTACATGGCAAAGGACCATTACGATCGCATACGAATCCGCATGGTCGGATAATAGGTTATTGTGCATATGGGCCATTCCGACCGTCCGTTGTTTTCCGACATAGGTTTTATAATCTATGCAGGTGTTACGGATTTTGTATTTCTTATTAAGTGATAATCATGCAAAACAAATATCAGAGTATGGGGGCCATCGTTCTCGTCATGGCCATGGTGTTCGCGTTCGCTGTGACGCCTGTGGTTTCTGTCGATGCATCCGACATGGATCCCTCCATCACGGTCGTCGATGGAAAAGGAAACACCGTCTCCTTCGACAAGGTGCCTGACCACATCATCACCATCGGAAAAGGTGTTACCGCCACGGCCATCGAGATCGGCGTTTTGGACAAGATCCTCGTATGTGACAGTTATTCCGCCAAGGCGTCCGAGGACGTCTATTCCACCCTTAAGGAGAAGGTCGCCGCCGGAACCATCAAGGCGAACGGAACCGTCTACAGCAGCGGCAAGGCCGCTCTCATCACCGACATCGTCGATGCAGCCGATATCGAGAAAATGGGCAAGTTCGACAAGACCTCCGATGCCGTGTTCATCACCGGTTCCGATACGTACATCACCGGAATCATCGAGACCCTGAACGAATACGGGTTCACCAAAATCCTTGCATGGAACGACATCGTCGACTACAAGGACATCGCCGAGTTCATAAAAACAGTCTCTATCGTCTCCAAAGGTACTGTAGATCCTGCCGTGGAGAAGATGGTCTCCCTTACCGATGTGATCACCACCAAACTGGTCTCCAAGGAAAAGAGGGATGCGTTCTACGTCACCTACTCCGGAGGAACCTTCAAGGTCGGTAACACCGGATCCCTTGCCAACTCTATGATCATCGCCGCCGGAGGAAACTCCGTCACCGTCGATTCCTCCAAGACCGGAAGCACCTATGAGGCGAACATCACCGAGCTCAGGGAGAAGTATCCCACCGCGGTGATCTTCATCGACAACTCCATCAACAGCAATGTCGCCAACCTCGACAATCTCAGGACCCAGCTCGGTGGAAACCTCGATGATGTGGTTCCCCTGAACTCCCTTTGGAACAACTACTGCGTCGAGAGCATGGACGGGGTGTGGACCATGGCATGCGCCATGTACCCTGACGTGTTCGGTGGAGACACACCTGCCACCGAGGATTCCAAAGACGACTCCATGATCTACATCGTGGCCGTCATCGTTGCCATTGCTGTCATCGGTGTTGTAGGATTCCTCTATATCAGGAAAAACTGAACCTTTAGAACAATTCCAGGGTCTTATCACCCTGGAACTCTTTTATCCTTCTTTCAGATGGGTGTATATGAACCGGAGAGCCCTGATAGCGGTATCATTGGCGGTAATAGTCGTTATTGCGTTCCTATGTGTCCTTTTGGACCTTTCATGGGTATCGGATGGACGCTCCTATACGTTCGGAGAAGTGTTCGATGCGTTGATGGGTAGGGGAAGTTGGGGATCCAACATCATTGTAAGGGACATCAACGCTCCCAGGGTCGTTGCCGGAATGTTCATCGGGGCAGGTCTCGCGGTCGCAGGTTCCGCTATGCAGGCGGTATTCAGGAACCCCCTAGCATCACCGTATCTGTTAGGTCTTTCCTCCGGGGCATCGGTGGGTGCGGCCTTCAGTATGCTGTTCACCGTCCCTTTCATCCCACCGGCCGTCGTGACCCCTGTTCTGGCGTTCGTGACCTGTTTCGGTACCATGATACTCGTCTATTCCATGGCACGTACCGGAGGTTCTGTGAAGACCGAGTCCCTGATCCTTTCAGGTGTGGCCGTATCTTCGCTTCTTTCGGCCCTCGTATCGTTGCTGACCTTCATCTCCGGTGATAAATTGGAAGGTATCGTGTTCTGGACCATGGGAAACCTCAGCAACGTGGACTGGAACGAGATAACGTTCATGGCCCCTGTGATAGTCCTATGTTCGGTATTCCTTCTGACCCAGTGCAAGAATCTCAATGCGATGATGTTGGGTGATGTACATGCTATGGACCTCGGTGTGGACGTCAGGAAGACCAGGCTATTCGTCCTTGTGATGACCACCGTCATAGTGGCGTCCGCCGTTTCTTTCGCAGGTGTGATCGGTTTCATAGGTCTCGTCATCCCCCATATCCTCAGGATAATCCTCGGTCCCGACAACCGCACCCTCATGCCTCTGAGCATAGTGGCCGGTGCCGCGTTCATAATCATAT
>JAKSHW010000192.1 GCA_024399195.1 archaeon
AACAGTAAACAAGTATCTGAAACTCGAGGCCAAAAGAGAATGGCGTCCCGGTCGGAATTCGAATCCGAGTCGAGGCCTCGACAGGGCCTCATGATAGGCCGCTACACTACCGGGACAACAAACCTTAGTATACGGATGTATTATTTAAAACTTATTGTAGATTTTTATATTTTGCCGGAGGTCGCTTTTTTCAAAACAGGGATCATTGCGAAAACCGTGATGATTATGGCTAACATCACTATGGCTCCACCGAAGAATCCGACATTCCCTATGCCTGTGTTATCGATCACGACACCGCCCACGATAGGCCCCATCGCGATACCCACGTTGTAGATCCCGGAGAACAGGGACATCGCGACGTGGCTGGATTCGTCAGGGGACACAAGGATGACCTCGTTCTGAATGGCCGCATTATAACATGTGTGGCAGATCCCCCAGAAAATGCATACGGCGAACATCACAGGTACATATTCGGGACAGAGGCTCATCATAAGCTGTACGATCGCCACTCCGGAGAACGCCATGACGATGAACTTGAACCTGAAGCGGTCGTAAACCTTGCTGAACAGGAAACTTCCGATGATCCCGGCCATTCCGAACACCACAAGGGCCACGGTGACGGTAAGGTCGTCCATCTTCGACACCTGGAGCATGAACGGTTCGATGTAACTGTATCCTGTGTAACATCCTGTCACATACACGGCCACGACCACGTAGATGCATACCAGTCCCTTGTTGCGGAATATCTCGGGCACCCTTTTGACGGTGAACGTCCCGGGGTTCTCGATACGGGGCAACACCACGGTTATCAGCAGGAGGACCATGAACGATATCGCGGCGATGACCATGAAGGCCATCCTCCATCCCATCACCAGTCCGATGACCCTTCCGATGGGAAGGCCTACGATCAGCGCGATGGAGGTCCCTACGGTGATCATACCTATTGCTACCTTGCTGTAGCGGGGTTCCACCGTCTTAAGGGCCACAGGGGCCGCTATGGACCAGAATACGGCATGCGATGCGGCTACACCTATACGTGATGCCATCAGCATGAGATAGTCTGTGGAAAGTCCGGAAAGCACCTGGAACACGGAGAACATCAGCACGCAGAGCATGAGCATCCTGTTGAACGCCATCTTGCGGAGAAGCAGGATCAGAGGGAGCGAAAGTATCGCGACGGCCCATGCGTACATCGATATGATCAGACCTGCGGACGACTCGGATATGCCGAAATCCTCGGCGATACCTGTCAGTAACCCTATCGGAATGAACTCCGACATGTTGAATATGAACACGCAGATCACGATGCCGGTAAGCGGAAGCCATTGCCTGAGACCCAATTGTATCTCCGTCGACACTCTACATCCGGGCTGTATTTATTTCCATCCCGTCTGATAGGGGGGAACGTCCGTTGTGTACCAAAGCAATATAATTTTGTGATGCAGTACGTGGACTACATGCCTAAAGCCGTTGTCGGGGAATATATGGTCAGGGACGTCCAATATGTCGGACCCACCATGACAGTCGAAGAAGTAAGAGACAAACTGATAAACTCCAATTTCCACGGTTTCCCCGTGGTCGAGAACGGGTATCTTCTCGGTTATGTCACCGCTAAAGAACTTCTCAGACTTACCGACAAACCCAAGGCGATACTGCGTTCGGTCATGAGCCGCGGTACTTTGTGTGCCACACCCTCCATGAGCCTCGACGATGCCACCCGCATCCTTTTCAGATATGGGATAAGGAACCTTCCCGTTGTGGATGAGAACAGAAGACTTGTCGGTATAATCTCCAACATAGACATAATCCGTTCCCATATCGAGAAGTCCCGCCCCCGGAAAGTCGTCAATGTGAAGAATTTCCTTGAGAAACAGACAGGTATACCTATGCGTGTCAAGAACGCGGACGTCCCTGTCGATCAGATGATCCCCTCCCAGAAGGAGGTCTATATGGACGAGCTCATGGGTAGGCAGTATGAGATCAAAAGAGGTCTCAACGAGCCTATCATCGTCGTCAAGAGGATCAACGGATACCTTGTGGTCGACGGACACCACCGTATCATGGCGGCCCACAGGCTTGGGATAAAGATGTTCAGCTGTGTCGTTCTGGAACCTGTAGATCTCCATGAGAAGATCGGTCTCGAGATAACCGCTGAAAGATGGGGTCTTCACACCCTTGACGATGTGAAGATAATCGAAGGTTCCAAACATCCGTTCATGGAGGTCACCACGATGCTTCTTCCCAAGGAACAGGCTGAGAACATCAACAAGGTCCTCATGGAACGCATAGAGGAGTCGAACGGTCCCGGCACTGTGAACCCTCAAAGTGTCCAGATCGAACAGAACAGGGTTCTTATGGAACAGCGTATCCAGGAATCCGAGGCTGTGGATTCCTCCGACGCACCGAAAGAAACCGAATGATTCTTCAAAAAACCCTGTCTCTAGGCAGGCAGGGTATCGTTTTTCTTATTTTTTCAGTGAAACAGTATAGATGTTGTCACGAACATCGTGGATTACATCTACAGTACACACTAATACAAGTGTGAAAAAGAAAAACTAAGGGGGCACGAAGCCCCCTTGGGATTCACATTAGGGGTATTCACTCTTCGTTTCCGAAGAGGGTCTTCCTCGCGGCCTTGAGGATCATCTTCTGCTCTGCAGATGCGATGGTCTTCTTGGTCTTGATGAAGGTATCGGGGTTCAGGGAGATACAGTCGATTCCCTGCTCTACGAGGAACTCGCAGAACTCAGGGTAGACAGAGGGTGCCTGACCGCAGATACTGACTTTCTTACCGTGCTTGTGGGCGGTCTTGATGAGCTGTGCGATGGCCGCTTTGACTCCGGGGTTCCTCTCATCGAAGTATCCCATCTTTCCGAGCAGATCGGAGTCCCTGTCGCATCCCATGGTGAGCTGGGTGAGGTCGTTGGATCCGATGGAGAACCAGTCGCAGTACTCGCAGAATTCGTCTGCCATGAAGATGTTGACGGGGACCTCTGCCATGAAGTAGAGCTTGAGGTCGTTTCCTCTTACGAGTCCGACGCTCTCCATCATAGCGGTGATCTTCTTGACCTCGTCGATGGTCCTGACGAAGGGGAGCATGATGTTGACGTTCTTCATT
>JAKSHW010000193.1 GCA_024399195.1 archaeon
GTGCGTTGTAGTTGACGGTGTCGTAGGACAGGGTCGCGGTCGCGGTGTAGGTTCCTACATTGGTCTTCGAGTTCTCGCTGTAAGAGGACACTTCGACACCACTGGGGAGTCCGGACACGATGGTCACACCCTGGGGTCCGGAGTTGTAGACGAAGGTCTTGGGATCGGACCATACAGGGGTGAACTCGTAGTCGGCCTTTGCGATGGACCAGGGAACGGTCTGGTTTTCAGAGTCCTTTCCGGCCCACATGTAGTTGTCCTTGTCATTGAGGATCGCAGTAGCGTTGTAATTACCGGCGTTGGTGGCCTGGTAGGTTCCGCCGATGGTGTAGAGATCTCCGACGGCTTCGACACCGGTCTGGGGATTCTTGTTGTAGACAAGTCCGGTCTTTCCGGTGGGTACGGTCACAGGAGCCTTGGCGATGGACCAGGTATACTCTTTGTCGGTGGTGGTGTGGTCGGCCCACTCGTAGTTGGCCTTGTCGGTGAGGATGGCCTTCGCCTGGTAGGTTCCGGCGTTGGTCGCCTGGGAGATTCCGGTGAGGCTGTATCCATCTCCGGAAGGCACTCCGGTCTGGGTCACGTTCTTCTCATAGACAAGTCCGACAGCGGATGAGGGAATGTCCACGAGAGCCTTGGTGATGTACCAGGTAACGATCTTGTCGTCGGTGGTCTCGTCGGCCCACTCGTATTTGGCGGGGTCCTTGAGGGATACGGTGGCCTGGTAGGTGCCTACCGCGGTACCCTTTCCGTTGGTGACGGTGTAGTAGTTGGTGTCGGAGAGAGCGATCTGCTCTTCACCGGTGTACATGATACTGGGTCCTGCGGGGACCTTGACCTTGGTCTTCTCTTTGGTGATGGACCAGGGACAGTCGCTCACGGAGGGCTCGTAGTAGTTGTTCTTGTCGTAACCGAACACGGCCTTCGCGATGTAGTTGCCTGCATTGACGGCGGTGTTGTTGGAATACGTGACGGTAAGACCGGAGGGCAGACCGACGAGGGTCACGCCGTGCTGGTTGCCGTCGTACATGAAGGTGGTGGGCTCGGACCATTTGGCGTTCTTCATGTCGAAGGTAGCCTTTTCGATGGACCAGTCGATGAGCTTGGGATCGGAACTTCCTCCGACCCACATGTAGTTGGTGGGATCGAGGAGGGTAGCGGTCGCCTGATAGCTGTTGGCTGCAGACTTCACGTTGTTCACGATGGAGTACTTCAGACCTGCGGGTACACCGATCTGGTCGTTACCGTTGTATTTGAGACCGGTCACAGCCTTGGGGACATCCACGGTGGCCTTGGTGATCTCCCAGGTCAGGGACTTGGGGTCGGTGCTACCGTCTTTCCAAGTGCAGTTGGCGGTGTCCCTGAGGGTCACAGTAACGTTGTAAATTCCTACATTGATACCAGAACCATTGGTCACGGTGTAGTACTCGTTGGGGGCGATACCGACCCTGGTGTCTCCGTTGTAGACATAGCTGGTAGCGGAGGGATCGTCGACGATCGTCTTGGTCCTGGTGATAGACCAGGTGCAGTCGGGGACGGAGGGGGCGTTGTAGTTGGTGGTGTTGTAACTGAACACGGCCTCGGCCTTGTATTCGCCGGCCTCGGTGGCGGTGTTCCTCAGATAGGTGGCGGAAAGTCCTGCGGGGAGTCCGATGAGGGTGACACCGTGCTCGTGACCGTCGTACTTGAAAGTCTTAGGATCGGACCACACGACACCGTCCATATCGAAGTTCGCCTTGGCAATGTTCCAGTCAAGGTTCCTCTCGGCGGAGGGGGTAGCACCTTCGGTCTCATCGGACCACTTGTAGTTGGTGGTGTTGACGAGGGTGGCCTTCGCATGGTAGGTTCCGGCGTTCACTCCGGTGTTTCCGGTAATGGTGTAATAATCACCAGTGGGAACTCCGGTCTTGGTGGTTCCATCGTAGGTGTGGTCGGTGGATTCGGGCACAGTGACAACGACCTTGGCGATGGACCAGGGAATATCCTTTGCCTCGGAGGTCTTGTCGGCCCACATGTAGTTGGCATCGTCGTCAAGAACGGCATGGGCGGAATAGTTTCCTGCGTTCCTCTTTACTACATCTTCACTGAGAGTGTAGTAAAGACCTTCGGGAACTCCGATCTGGTCCTCGTTAGTGAAGGTAAGACCGGTCTTGGCCTGGGGTATGGGCACCTCCGCCTTGGCGATGAACCACTCGATCTCTTTGTCGTCGGTGCTCTGGGTGGACTCCTTCCAGACGTAGTTCTTCTTGTCCTTGAGCTTGACGACAGCGGTGTAATTGCCCGCATCGGTGGCGGATCCTTCCTCTACCTCGTAGTAGTCGCCCTCAACGACACCGACCTTGAGGTCGCCGGTGTAGACGAGTCCGGTGTTAGCAGAGGGTATAGGTACTTCGACGACGGCGATGGACCAGGGGATGGACTTGTCCTCGTAGTCTCCGGTCTCCCAGATGTAGTTCTGCTTATCTTTGAGGACGGCGACTGCGGTATAGTTACCTGCATCGGTCTTCTTGTTAGCAGAGATGTTGTACCTCATTCCGTCGGGTACGCCGGTCAGGAGCTCACCAGTGTAGGTGAGTCCGGTCTCTGCTTCGGGTACGGGGATGACCAGTTTCTTGATCTCCCACTCACAGTTGGCTATGGTGGGCTGGTAGTAGTTCTTCGTGTCATAGGTGAGCTCGGCCTTGGCCGTGTATTTGCCTACGACGGTGGCCTTGTCATCCACGTAGACCTTGACATCGACGCCTGCGGGCAGTCCGAGGACCTCGACGAACTTCTCGTTACCGTCGTAGATGAAGGTCCTGGGGGTGGACCAGTGGGCCTTGGTCATGTCGTAGGTGGCCTTGCCGATAGACCAGGTGAGGTTCTTGGATGCACTTGTGGAATCGTCCCACTTGTAGTTGTAGGAATCGAGGAGGGTCACGGTGGCGGTATAGGTGCCCGCCTCCTTCTCGACGTTTCCGGTGACGGTGTACCAGTCGCTCTCGGGGACTCCGGTCTTCCAGTTTCCGTCATAGGTGTAGTTGGTCGCGGAAGGTGCGGTCACGGTGGCCTTGGTCACAGTGAGGTCTCCCTTCACGAAGGTGATGTCGTAGTAGGGGCTGGAGG
>JAKSHW010000194.1 GCA_024399195.1 archaeon
GTCCAAGCCACAAATATCGCGGTAAGTCCACCGAGGATCAGAAGGACCTGGGGCAGGTTCTCCATAACGGTATCCAATACGCTGTTTGTGTCCATAGATAACAATAGACCACCTCGGTTATAATGAATTGTGCCTAGCTGTCCTTGGAAAGCAATGGAGGAAAAAAGGACCGATCGCCGCATTTTGACCGGTCTTTGGAGGAAAACAATGCATCACTGAAATACACTGCAATACCACCTATATCGTTTCACTATATAAGATATTGGATGTATATACCAATAGTGGATTTATAAAATCTGCATAATAACCTGGGACAATACATCCAGCTAAATTTACAACAGAATTCGGAAAACGGACGAAACCCAATGGGAGCAGATCGATCCGTGGAAGGATCACGACACACGTGACCAGAAACGAAAGTAGAATGGATTCAGAAATTTGGAGGAAAATTACCCGGGAGATAGGGCCCGGGTAGATTGGAGGAACCTAGACAAGCTGATTGGCGACTTGCCTACAATGACTCTATAGCAGTTCGAGTATATAATAGCTTGGAAATATCGTCCAACTGAAAACCAAATTCATAATGTGTTCGTTGCTTCAAAGTGGGATTATGCATACACCAAAAATTCTACGAATTTCGTATTTTTAACATCGGTTTAAGTGAAAATCGTAATGAATATACGAAATTAGAAATTCAATAAATTTATACATCCAACTTGTAATAATGCGGAATAATACAATGGACAATGCCCAGAATCCGCCTTTGCAATTATATAATATGCATATTATGGGCAATCGTTCGGAGTACTATTCATGAACGACTCGACCGTGTATCTAGCCGTCGTTATTGTGTATTTCATAATCGTCGTCGGTATCGGATACCTCTACTACAAGAAATCAACAAACCTGTCGGATTACATCCTCGGAGGACGTACCCTCAACCCCTACGTCGCCGCACTTTCCGCACAGGCATCCGACATGAGCGGATGGCTTCTTCTCGGACTCCCCGGTTCCATCTATCTCTGTGGTATCGGTGAGGCATGGATCGGTATCGGTCTTGCCATCGGTTCCTATTTCGCTTGGCTCCTTATCGCCAAGAGACTTAGAATATATTCTGAGAAAGCTAAAAACTCCCTTACGCTTTCGGAGTTCTTCTCCAACCGTTTCAGAGATGACAAAGGTTACCTCAGAGACATCAGTGCGATCATCATCCTCGTGTTCTTCACCATCTATGTCGCATCCGGATTCGTCGGTGCGGGTAACGCATTCATGATGATCTTCCCTGACTTCAGCTACACCACCGCCATGCTCATCGGTGCGGTCGTCATCGTCGCATACACCTTCCTCGGAGGATTCAAAGCGGTCTGCTGGACCGACTTCCTTCAGGGTATGCTTATGCTCGTCGCCATCGTCGTCGTCCCCCTCGCAGCCATGGGATACCTCGGCGGATGGGACAGCATGATGACCCAGATCGACCAGCTCATCGCAGAGAACGCTCTTCCTGAGAAGTTCACCAACATCATGTACAGCGGTGGACAGCCCCTCACCTTCATCGCCATCATATCCAGCCTCGCATGGGGTCTCGGATACTTCGGTATGCCCCACATCGTCGTCAGGTACACTGCTATCAAAAACCCCAACGACCTCAAGATCTCCAGGCGTGTCGCAACCGTGTGGATCGTCATCTGCCTTGCATTCGCATGCTTCGTCGGTATGGTCGGTGCGGTCTACCACCCCGGACTCGTTGGAAAGGCCGAGGCCCAGACCATCTTCATGATCATGGCCACCAACCTTTTCGCACCCGTCATCGCAGGTGTCATCCTCGCCGCACTCCTTGCAGCCATCATGTCCACTGCGGACTCCCAGCTTCTCGTCTCCGCATCCGCCATCTCCAACGACCTCTACAAGAGGTTCAAGAAAGGGGCCGGAATGAGCGAGAACAAGCTCATGTGGCTCTCCAGGATCGTCGTTATCGCGATCGCAATCATCGGTGCCATCATCGCCCTCGACCAGAACAGTTCTATCATGGACCTTGTTTCCTACGCATGGGCAGGATTCGGTGCCGCCTTCGGACCCGTCGTCATCCTCGCCCTCTTCTGGAAGAGGACCAACACCTTCGGTGCACTCGCAGGAATGGTCGTCGGATTCATCACCATCATCGTATGGAACACCTGCTTCGTCGCAGGCGGTATCATCGGTGCAGGAAGCTACCTTGTCTTCGACACCGGTCTTTACGAACTCGTACCCGGATTCATCTTCGCAACCATCGCCATCATCGCTGTAAGTCTCCTCACTGCGGAGCCTTCCAAGGAGATCATCGATGAGTTCGACGAAGTCGAAGCCGCTATGAAGCAGAAAGACTGAATCCTTTGACGAAACCCCTTATCCGGTCTTCGGACCGGGTTTTCTTTTTCAAAAAGCGTGATTGTAATCATAAGGTACTTATTATAGACCGTGCTAACTATTGACACGGTAATATCAATGTTCGGAAAAAACGTCAGAATGGAAAGGATAATGGATAGGAACACTGGCAACTTCGTCATCGTACCTATGGACCACGGTATCAGCGTAGGGCCCATCAAGGGCCTCACCGATATGAAAAAGACCGTTGACGATGTCGCAAGCGGTGGAGCCACCGCCGTTCTGATGCACAAAGGTATCATCCCCCTTGGACACAGGAGCAGCGGACATGATGTAGGACTTATCCTTCACCTCTCCGCATCCACCGACATAGGGGTCAACTCCAGGAGCAAAGTACTTGTCGCCACCGTCGAGGACGGACTCAAGCTCGGTGCGGATGCGGTCTCCATCCACATCAACGTCGGTGCCGAGAGCGAGCCCCAGATGCTCGCTGACATGGGAAACATCTCCAGCAAGTGCATGGAATGGGGAATGCCCCTGATCGCGATGGCCTACCCCCGCGGACCTTCGATCAAGGATTCCTACGATCCCGATGCGATCGCACACGCCGCAAGGGTCGCCACCGAGCTCGGAGCGGACATAGTCAAATGTTCCTACACCGGTGACGTGGACTCCTTCGCACGTGTCGTAGAGGGTGCACAGGTCCCCGTCGTCATCGCAGGCGGACCC
>JAKSHW010000195.1 GCA_024399195.1 archaeon
AGGAAGACCCCCTCCTGACCCCTATATAGTACGTTAAATCGGGAATCCATTAGTAAAATCCTAAAATGGAGAGGATTTTACGATGGTTTTCAAAATGATATAAACCAAGCAACTTTCGTCTTGGAATAGTAGTAAAAGGTTAAGGGAAATCAAGTTTTAGGAAAAACAGATGGATAGGCGGGGAGGGTCTCTCCTCCCCGTCCACGGTTCAGACCTTGCGGCCTTTTTTGAAGTTGGGGTGGTAGACTATGTTCATCAGCCCCGTGTCGGCGTTGTGTTCCACCGTCACATCGACCCCGTACACCTCTTTTATGGTCTCAGGGGTGAGGATCTCCTCAGGGGTTCCGATGGAGTGGATGGATCCGTCCTTCATCAGTATCAGCTTGTTGCAGTATTGGCTGGCGATGTTGAGGTCATGGAGAGCGCACAGGACGGTGAGCCCTTCCAGGTCCTTGATGGTGTCCATCAGTTGCAGCTGGTATTTGATGTCCAGGTGGTTGGTGGGTTCGTCGAGGATCAGGAACGGGGTCTGCTGTGTGAGGGCCCTTGCAAGGATCACACGCTGCTGTTCTCCTCCGGACAGGGTGTAGAAGTTCCTGTCGGCGAATTCCAACATCCCGATCTTGTCGAGGGATTCGCAGGCTATCCTACGGTCGTCCTCGTTGTCCCTTTCCATCGCCTGTTTGTGGGGTGCACGTCCCATCATGACGACGTCCATGACGCTGAAGTCGAAGTTGTAGTAGTTGTGCTGTGCAACGACCGCGGTCTTCAACGCACTTTCCCTCATGGAGACGTTCAGTATGTTCTCGCCCATGATGTACACCTCTCCCCCGGTGGGTTTGAGGGTACGGTATATCGCTTTCAGGGTGGTGCTCTTTCCGCTTCCGTTAGGTCCGATGATACCTACGAAGTCACCGTCCTCCACATCGAAGGATATCTTGTGGACGATCTCCTTCTTGGAGATCGATATTAACAGGTCTTTTACGTCTAGTATGGTAACACCTCAGCTGAAAGAGTAGGTCTTCTTGATCATGATGTATGCGAAGATGGGTGCTCCGCAGACGGCGGTGATGATTCCGATGGGTAGTTCCCCGTGGTCGAGCACGACCCTGGTGGCGATGTCCGCCCAGGACATGAATATGGATCCGACAAGGATCGACACGGGGAGCAGTTTCCAATGGTTGTTTCCGGTGAGTCCCCTGACGATGTGGGGGACCATAAGTCCGACGAATCCGATGACTCCGCAGAAACAGACCGCACAGGCGGTGAGGACGGCACAGATGAACACGTAGATCCTTCTGCGTTTGTTGAGGTCCACTCCGAGGGTAGCGGCGGTCTCGTCTCCGGTGAGCATGATGTTGAGGGTTCTGATCTGGGTCGTGAAGAAGACGACGGCTATGATCAGGGCTATGAGCGGGAGCCAAAGTTTTTCACCGGTCGCTCCGGCGAACGAACCGAGGATCCAGAACGTGATGTTCATCATTTCCTCGGCATCCGCGAACAGTGTGATGACGAGGTTGGATGCCGCACCGAACAGGCTGGAGATGATGGTTCCCGAAAGTACCAGTTTGACACTGGTGGTCCTTCCTCCGACGGAGGACAGGAGAAGTACGGCCATGGCGGAAACGAACGCTCCGAGGAAGGCGTAGATGGCGATTCCCGCCTCTGCCATGAATCCGGTGAAGAACGCGGTGGCACCGCATGCGATGGCGAACGTGGCACCGAAGGAGGCTCCCGAGGACATACCTAGGATATAGGGGTCCGCCAAGGGGTTCTGTACGGTGGCCTGCATGACGACACCGGCCAATGCGAGGAGTGCACCGACGATGACCGCCATGAACGCCCTGGGGGTACGGAGGATCAAGACGATGTTTGCTTTGGCGGTCTTCAGGAGGGTCTCGTCTTCCTGCAGTCCGAAGATATGCAGGTAGCTCATGATCTTGTTGAGTATGATCTCCCATACCTCGGTGAAAGGTATGTTGACGGTTCCGATCGAGATTGACGCCACTATCGACACGAATATGAACAGTATCATGACCAATATCAGTGACGTAGCGGACAGGTTTCCAAGTCTTTCTTTGACGTAGGACATACCTTTCACCTTCGAATGGTTTAGTTCGACAGCTCGGGGTAGAGCATGTTGAAGATATCGTCGAGACAGTCGTTCTTAAGGACACCGCTCATGTAGAGGGTGTAGAACGGCAGGGTTTCGACGATAAGGTCAGGCTTCTCTTCCTTGAAGTGCTGCCATGCGGGCATGTCGTTGAAGAACGAACATACCTTGTCGTGCTGTTCCTGTGTCAGACTGGTGTAGTAACCGAGTGCGACGATGAGGACCGCATCGAAGTCCATGACCGCGATCTCCTCGAATGTGTAGGAATCCATCCTTCCGGTGGAGATACAGTCTCCTCCTGCCATCTTCACGAGGTTACCGGTGAGCATGGAGGTTCCATATACAAGGGTGGTTCCGCCGCTGATATCGCTCTTGTAGTCGATGACGAGGACCTTCTTCCTCTCGGTGAGTCCTGCGTCCTTGAGCTTCTGCTCGTTCTTGAGGAAGATTCCGTTCCAGTCGCTGATGAACTGGTTGGCCTCATCGTTCTTGTTGAACATGGCTCCGATGTCCCTGAGCATCTGGTAGTAGGTTTCGACACCGGTTCCGTTGGAGTTACCGTAGAGGTTGGTCCTGTAGCAGTTGACACCGATGGAGTTCCAGAACTCGATGGTTCCGATGACATCGTCGGAGAAGGAACTGCTCCATCCGATGATGAGGTCAGGCTCCCAATTCATGATGGTCTCCTTGCTCCAGGTGTTGGTGGCTCCGACGGTGACATCGACGGAGTCGTACTGTGCCTGGTAGGCGGGGTTGTTGCAGACCATGTCTGCTCCTCTGACGTAGGCTCCGACGATGTACTGCTCGAGTCCGAACATACACATGAGCTCGACGTTACCCTGGAAAAGACAGACGACCCTGGTGGGTTTCTCAGTGAGGGTGAACGTGTTGGAGTTGTTGGCAGCAGTGCTGGTGACGGCGTTCCTGATGGTGATGCCGTTCTTGTAGTACTCTGCATCATTGTCGA
>JAKSHW010000196.1 GCA_024399195.1 archaeon
TCATTGCGGACAGGATGCTCAAGGACAGGATCATGGACACCGTCGGCAGGTTCAACATCATCAAGGTCAGGGAGAACCTCGTCGAGATCGTCGTCAAATCCCCTGAGAAGATCGTGGACACCGCGGGAGTTATTGCATACCTGATCACCAACCTCTCCGATGCGGGAATCAACCTAGAGGAGACCGTCAGCTGTCACACCGACACGATATTCATCGTCGATGAACCCGACATGATCAACGCGTACTCTGTGTTGACCAAGTGTATCCAGTCCGCCGAAGAGACCGTCGGCAACTCGAACTGAAACCCACTACATCGGGACCTTTGAAAGAGGGTCTTCCAGGGCCCTCTCCCGATGTACGGTTCTTATGCACCCGTATCGAAGGCTTCAGGCGGAATAGTATGTCTCCAAATCAATCGGCACCCATGTCTTGCCCGACTGGTAAGACGGATTTCGGCGAACTCTCCGCTGTGGTGTCTCGTTTCGCCAAAGAATACGGATTTCTCAGGGTCAGTCTTTTCGGATCCAGGGCCAGGGGAGATCACAATGGGTCCAGCGATTACGACTTCTGCGTACTTCCCTCTTCTGAGAACAGTCTCTTGGACCTCAGCGGGTTCATGATCGATATGGAGGAGCATCTGAATTCCGAAGTGGATGTTATCTCCGAACGTGGTCTCAGTGATAGGTTCAGGAAATCCATAGAATCTGATATGGTGTTGCTTTACGAGGCTTGAGTTGGATCACTTTTTCGAACAGTAGTGGATGTTCTACTGGTTCGCAGATCCCTCTATAGAGGTTACCGAATCGAGGATCACATGTGAGCGACCCTTGTATTCGATAACGGAGGATTTCACACCGTAAACCTCCTCTATGGTCTTCTCGGTGATAACCTCTGAAGGAGTACCGACGGAATGGATGATCCCGGGCTTCGACATCACGATCATTTTGTCCGCATACTTCGAGGCGATGTTGAGATCATGGCTGATCATCAGGGTTATCATGCCCTTCTCTTTGGAAATCTTCGCGAGAAGTTCCGTCGTCAGTATCTGGTGACGGATATCCAGGTTTGCCGTAGGTTCGTCAAGGATTAGTATCTTCGGAGCCTGAGCGATCCCTTTCGCTATGGCGACCCTTTGCAGCTGTCCTGCGGAAAGGGCACCGGCGTTCTTCATGGCGAATTCCGCCATATCCACCATTCTCAGTGCTTCATAGCAGATCTTCAGGTCTTGATTGTATGAACCCGGTTTGCTGTGGGGGTGACGTCCCATCATTACGGTATCGATCACACTGAGGGAGAAGGCCGAATCCGTAGTCACCGGTACGAACGCCATGTTCCCGGCAAGCTCTATCAGTTTGATGGATTGCACATCCGCTCCGTCCAATGTAACCGCACCTGTGTCCGGTGTAAGAAATCATTGATACATCACGATCGCATCATCGGAAACTCCGGTGGGCTTTTCGTAGGCGGCGGTGACGGTTACAATTCCATCACCGAAGTTTTTGTTAGCACCGAAGGACATGTCGAGGATAAGTGCGTTGTCTCCGACAGTGCTTTTGACCGCGACGGGGAGGTTGTCGACGCTTAGTATTTTGACGCTCATGGCAGCTTCAGAGTTGATGTTGGCGATCGCCTTGTTGTCGAATTCGACTTTGTAATCATCGTTTTTGAAGGTCAGGTTTTGGTGGGGTCCGCTTTTGCCTGTTCCTTGAGGGATTCAATGTCGGATGCACTGAGGGCCCCACTCATATCCACGACTGGACCGTTGTCTTTGGAACCATTGTCGTTGAGGGGGAATACCGTTGTGGCGGCACATATCGTCACAATGATCACCACTGCCACAATCGCAATGATCTGATTTTTCTGTAATGCTATTTTAATTATGGGATGTTACATCCAATTATCGTTTAATACTCAGGATGTTATAAGGGTTGTTCCTATCTTGGGAATTTCTCAGGTTTGATATGAAAAATCGTTGGTTGGTATTACCATACGTTAGATATTCTATTTTTTTAAGTCGTGTTAACAAAAATCTTACATAATGTCTCTCAGCGGCGATGAGACATTCGTGCAAAAGTCTTTCTGAATCTGACGGATGTACTTTTTGCTACTGGGTGGGAATAAAAACATCCTAAATTCAAGGGTAAGGGGTTCAAACGTATGATTTGAGTTTGCAATGGCTATATATACATATTCAGTTTAACACATTTTGTCTCAAACAGGAGGCAAGGTAGAGGGATGTGGCTGTCAGGCGACCAAACTCTGCCATTTGTTTTTACGCCCTTATCTCCCCGCAACCCTTGCATCCGCTTGGGTAGTGTATTATTACTTTTGACGATCCGATCGTTGTTCACTGGTAGATCTCAAGAATCTGTTCGGCAAACATCTCGATCTTCTTTGCGACCATGAAGACGAAATCCCACATCATAGGTTCGTTCTTGAGGTCGGCCATGTCCACCTTCATCATAAGGCTGGGGAGTTTCTCTTCGCTGAGGACCACGTTCATCTTGAACTGGGTAGACATGCTCTCGAAGAAGTTGGTGATCCCACGGGTCTTCCTGTTGTCGGGGACGATGTCGCTCTGGATCTCTGCAAGGAGCTGCATGTCGTTCTCTTCGTAGACCACTCCCACGAATACAGGGGTTCCTTTGACGTCGAAGGATGCGAAGATGTTCTTGTCGTACTGCTCCACTTTCCATCCGACGGATTTCAGTGCCTGGTTGATCAATCTCTCTGAGGACATGGTTCTCTCACCGCCATTTTGATTGGGGATATCCTATTTAGGATGATTGGATGTTTCCGGGACAGGGTCGATGATGTACGGAAACCGACCGCCCATCGACCTCTGGTCCGTCCGGATCATTCGATGTTCAGCATCTCGGTGAAATTGGTCATGTCGAATATCGATCTGACTTCGTTGTTGACGTTGACCAGTCTGAGTCCGCCTTTGCCTTCCATGAGCTCGTCCGCGTTGAGGACGGACCTCAATCCCGCGGAGGAGATGTACTTGACCTCGGACATGTCCAAGACCATGGATTCCGCCATGGGGGCTTCTTTCTCTATGGTCTCGTCCAAG
>JAKSHW010000197.1 GCA_024399195.1 archaeon
GACCGTAACCATTATACATAGTACCTCAATCAGACCCCCTATGCGTTGGATGCTGAGAAGCAAGATCCACAGAGCGACCGTCACCGAGGCAAGACTCGACTATGAAGGCAGTATCACCATCGATGCCGACCTCGTCGATAAAAGCGGAATGTGGGTCGGAGAGAAGGTCACCATCGCCGTCGTGGAGACAGGTGCCCGTTTCGAGACCTATATCCTCCCCGGTGAGAGAGGTTCCGGTATCATCGCCCTCAACGGGGCCGCCGCCAGGCTCGCCTCCGTAGGTGACAAGGTCATCATCATGGGCTATGAGCTTACCGACGAACCCATCAGGGGCAAGGTCCTTCTCGTGGATATGCACAACAGGATAACCAAGGAGCTTGTGTATTGAAGCTGAAGATATTCTCCGACGGAGGTTCCAGAGGAAACCCCGGACCTTCCGCCTACGGCATCGTGGTAACCGAGAACGGGAAGATCATCCATGAACATTCCGAGTTCCTAGGGGTCCACACCAACAACTACGCCGAATACAGGGGTCTCATCGCAGGAATTTCCAAGGCCATAGAGCTCAATGCCGATGAGGCCGAGTTCGTCATGGACTCCCAGCTCGTGATCAGGCAGATGAACGGCGAATACAGGGTCAAATCCCCCGACATGCTCGAACTCTACACCGATGCCAAAGCCCTGTGTTCCCTCATCCCCAAGGTGAAGTTCACCAACGTACGCCGTTCGGAACTCCTCATACCCAGAGCGGATGCCCTGCTCAATGCGGAGATGGACAGGAATACTGGAAAGAGGGCATAGATTTTATTTGCGATGACCAGATTGAGTGGGTTATGTTGGATGTTCCACCCTACTCGTTCTCAATGGACCAATCTGTGTCCAGGAAATACGATAAGGCACGCTCGCTGATCGAGACGGACCGTGAACGTGCCATCTCGATCCTGAAGGAGAACTGTATAAAGGACTGTTCGAGCTCGATGGTGCTTCTGGGAATCCTCATGTCGGACGGAACCCCCGACGAACGCGAGTACAGTTTCCATCTTTTCGAGACGTCCGTGGCGTACAACAACAGCTACGGTGTACGTAACCTCGCATACTGCTATGCCCTCGGTCTCAACTGCACCAAAAACAAGACCAAGGCCCTGGAACTGTATATCCAAGCCGCCGAAATGGGGAACGCCAAGGCCGCCTGCAATGTCGGTGTCCTTTACGAATATGGGAATGGTGTGTCCAAGGATCTGAAGGAAGCGTTCAGATGGTATCTGAAGTCCGCCGAGAACGGATACGACAGGGGTATGACCAATCTGGGAGAGATGTACCTCGAGGGAAAAGGCACCGAGAGGAACATCAAAGAAGCCGAGAAATGGCTTACAAAGTCCGGAAGCTCCAGGGCCCTGTACCGTCTGGCGGAGATGTATCTCGACGATGAGGACCATATGGACCGCATAAAAGGGATGTCCTGTCTGGAAAGGTCTGCGAGGTCCGGATATTCCAAGGCTATGTACAGGTACGGCCGCATGATCGAGGACGAATACCACGACGAGGCTGTGGAACTCTACAACCAGGCCGCCAAAAAGAACAACAGGGATGCCGTTGCAAGGCTCCAGGAACTGGGACTTCCCGTTCCTGAACCCACGTTCGGGAAATGACCTTCCGGTCTTTGTGAAAAACAGTGAATGAGGGGTCCGGAGACCCCTGTATTGTTTTATCTGCCCTGGGTGTAGAGCATCGCGTTGATGATGGATGCGGCGATGTTGCTTCCGCCTTTCCTTCCTTTTGCGACGATGTAGGGTACACCTGCGGTCATGATGAGCTCCTTGGACTCGACGACGTTGACGAATCCTACGGGGACTCCGACGATGAGGGCGGGTTTGAGACCTTCCTCTTTGATGAGCCTGTAGAGCTCGATGAGGGCGGTGGGTGCGTTACCGATGACGAAGATCACGGGTTTTCCTAGTTTGGCACCTTTCTGCATGCAAATGGTGGACCTGGTGCATCCGGAGTTGCGTGCGGCCTCGACCACGTCGGGATCGCTGATGAAGCAGTGTGCCTCTCCCCCCATGGACTCGAGCTTGTTCTTGTTGATACCGGAGAACGCCATCTTGGTGTCGGTGACGATGTGTGCACCGTTCTTGAGGGCCTCGATACCTATGTTAGCCGCGTTCTCGGAGAACACGAGGTTGTCTGCGTAATCGAAGTCTGCGGAGGTGTGGATGCACCTCTTCACGATGGAAAACTCGGGCTCGGGCCAAGTGCGTCCGTTGAGCTCCTTGGTGATGGTTTCCATACTTTTCTCCTCGATCTCACGAGGGGTCATTATCTCGAACATTGTTTTCACCTATGTTTTCCACTGGATCATTCCAGGTATTTCGCCACGTATCCACGGGGCGTGATCATGTATCCGTCCTTCACGTAGGTCTGGGAGTTTCCGATGACCACGGTGCAGAGCATGTCTACCTCGGCCTCCTTGAGCTTTCCGAGGGTAGTGAGGGTCTTGCTCTGGTCTTTCCTTCCGATCTCCCTGACGATACCGACGGGGGTGTCGGGGGAACGGGTCTTGAGAAGGATGTCCGCGGCCTGTCCGAGGTACTCGGTACGTCCGTGGCTCTTGGGATTGTAGAGGGCGATGATGAAATCCGCCTCCCCTGCAAGCTCCACCCTTTTCATGATCTTCTCGATGGGGGTCATGAGGTCGGAAAGACTGATGAGGGCGACATCGTGCATAAGGGGTGCACCGAGGACGCTCGCCGCGGAGGATGCCGCGGTGACTCCGGGGACGGACTCGATCTCGATGTCCGCCTTCATGTCGAACGCGAGCTCATAGATCAGACCGGTCATTCCGTAGATGCCGGAATCACCGCTGCTGACCATTGCGACCTTGTTTCCCGCCATGGCGTCTTCGATGGCCATGCGGCAGCGGTCGATCTCCTTCATCATTCCGGTGGCCTTGTAGTTCTTGTCAGGGAAGAACTCCTTCAGGATCTTCACGTAGGTGGTGTATCCGGTGACGATGTCGGCGGTCTCGATGGCCTCGACGGCCC
>JAKSHW010000198.1 GCA_024399195.1 archaeon
ACCGATGGTGATGTTGAAGTCCGAATTCCCTGACGAATGAGCGTCAAGGCATGGTTCGGGGATCCCGGGCCGTGCCATTTCAAACGTTTTTCCAAAAAACAATACATGTTAATCATATCATGTCCTGTTTTATGACGACACTCTTCTTTTCGATGGGGATTCAAGGGCAAGGTCGGTCAGATCGTTCACCCATATAGGCCTCGGTGTAGTTTGTAACCATCGATGTGTTCGCGCAAATACTGCCTGGGCCCGTTACCAGACCATGGTCACGGACGTGTCTGTTTCCGAGACGGGGACACTGCCGGACACAGGGCCTTGCGGGAACCACCTGTATCATTCACAAGTTGCGGATCCCGGGCTCAGGACAGGTCCCTGTTGGGCCCCGTATTTCCTGGAACCCGGTCATCGATGTGTCCTGTCCGTTTCTTCAATATGGGTAGACCCTGTACTGTGCGTCGATGTGGTTCAAGACCGAGGGATCGAAGGTCCCTGGTGCGACAGCAGGTATTTCTGCGGAGATCTTGTTACGTTTCAGGTACGCGGACAGGTTCTTTTCCGGGACTTTGCCTACGGTGACCTTGAAGAATTCGTCCAGGTACTGTTTCAGATCAGTATCGTCTACGAATCCGTTCTCTCTCGCCTTAGCTACCCATCTGACGGAATACGAGAGGAGGTCCCTCCCGCTGTAGGTCTCCCCAAGGTGGTGTAGGACAAGTGCCGCATATGACGCCCTCACCAATTGTTCCGGCTGCCTGTTGGGGTTTTCGTAGATCTCCCCGAGCAGTCCCCTGAACTCCCTAACGGTGGTTTTCACGTCTTTGCCGATGCTCAGGACGCCGCAACGGTATCTCGACATCGAATAGATCTCCCTATTGACATAATCGGGGTCGTCGAGCATGCTTTCCGGAGATATCTCGTCGATCCTGCCGGTGGCGGCCATCCGTCTGCAGTAGTCCTCCCTCAATGCCCATCCCCAGAACGAGTCCATGTCTGTCGCCACCTGCAGGATCATGTCGGTTATACTTCCCTGCAACGGGTGGTCCAAGGGGAGGATCGATGCGATCACGGACAGGGCCCTGCCGAATTCGAAGAACGGGTAGGGTTTCGTGACGAACTCCTCGATGGCGTCGCAGTACTCTCCTTCCAGTCCTGCCTTGACCGCCATGGCGGACACGACGGCCCATTCGATCCAATCGGGTGACAGCGAGGGGGAGATCACGGAAACGGCCTTGCGTGCCGCATCGATGTCGGCCTTGCCTTCACAGAACAGTACCGTGGCGGCCATCGCACGGCAACGGAGATTGGATGACAACACCAGGGCTTTCGCCCTTTTCACGGCGTCCCTCCTTTCACCGACGATGTACATCATCATCGTCCTGTACAGTTCGGCCTCTTCGGCCGTGTCTTTGTACGACGAGGCCTTCAGAACGGTATCCAACGTCTTCAACGGCAGGCGGTAGCCCTCGTACGTCATCTCGTCCATGAGTCCGAACGGGATTATGCGGGTGACCTTTCCGCAGTTCGCGCAGGTCATGCATATGGTATGCATCTCGTTGCCCTCGTAGAACCTGTATCCGCTGTTCACATCGGGGCGGGGATTGGAAAGACGCCCTATGCACGATGGACAGACAGGTTCCGTCAGGGCCAGTCTGTACGGTTGGTCGCTATACCAGAGCGGCCTGTCGTACAGCAATTCCTTGGAGAACACGAGGTCCAATGAATCCGCGGCCTTCTTTGCGATTTCCTTCATCGTCTTCACGAGGGTATGCACCAGGGTGGGCTGTCTCTCAGACAGGACTGTGTATACCGTCGCGGGGTCGGAGCAATAGACGTACCTCCTGTCGTATTCGTTCTCGATTCTGCTGGTGAGCTCCTTCTGGAGGTCGTACCTCGTATCACGCCCCAGCTTTATAAGATCGGAAACGGATTTGGCCTGGGGAAAATATCCGGATTTCTTCTCGGAATAGACCATTCCGGTCTTGGGGTCGATGAAAAGATGTATCTTCGCCGGAAAGAAGGCCGCCATTGCGAGGGAATACATGGCGTTGTACGGGGTCCGTTCGATCTCGTACCTGGCTTTGGTCGGGACCCATCTGTCGAAGTACTCTTTGTTGACCTTGTCCAGCTCAGCCTTCGTGAACATGGCCGAGGAGACCTCGCTGCCTTCGAAATCCCCTCCCCTGTTCTCCAGATACGCTATGCCTTTGGCTTTGATCAGGCGTGGTCTGTCGATCTCCCCTTCCAGCTCCTCCTCCACCGTTATCCTGTGGGTCCAGTAGTCGCCCAGGTCGTAGATGTACCTTATCTCCTTGCACCTGTGGTCGCACAGACGTTCGCCGTCCGATCTGAAACAATAGCTGAACGAGTTCCCTCTGTCGACGAAACTGGGGTGGGCTATCTCCGCCTTCTCTTCAGGCAGTTCGAACACGGAAAGATGGTCTCCGCTCCAGTTGAACAGATGTTTTATAATCCTTTCAAGGTCGAAGAAAAGCATATCGGATGGGACGAGCAGGACACGGTACAGGTCGTTCCTCAGTTTCACTTTCATTTTGTAATGGGTCACGTTGTCACCAATCGAAGGCTTCGTCGAATCTCCAGCTGTCTGCACATTCTCTCAGATGTTCTGCGAAATTCCCGCAGAAATCCTGTGCCTCCTCTGCAAGGATCCCATCGGAATCCTCTATGCCTTCCGCTATGGCATTGAGGAATTCAGTGGCCTGAGATCTGTCGCCCAGGATCAGAATACGTTTCAGATGATCCTCGAATTCATTACGTAGGTTTTCCAGAATCACATACATCGCATGGTCTCCTGAATCGATGTACCTTCCATATTCGTCCCTGCAGGCCATGTTGTACCACTTTCTTTCGTCCATATCGGTGCATTCGGCGGCGGTCTCCGCGATCTCTTCCGGATCGAAATCGCAGTTTGCTTCGACTGCTGATTCTAACGCCTTGAGGATGGCCTCGTCACCGAATTCCTTCTGCAATATGCGGATGACGTTCAACAGGTCAGCTTCTTCTACAGT
>JAKSHW010000199.1 GCA_024399195.1 archaeon
TAATACAATATTAGGCATCCTACCTAAATGTCCCAGTAATCTGATTTTCTATATACTTACACTAATCCAATCGCACCATAACCTATAGACACCTGTAGTGAAAAAATGTACAAGGAGGTAAGTTAGTACAACATCAGGGAACCACTGACAAGCCCAAAGACCGACCTAGAAACGATGGACATAGTGCGAACCGATCCACGTTGTCCAAGGATCCCTGTGGCCGTTTAAACCCCATCTGAATGACCGTAAGTAAAAGCCTTGTAGATCCCTAATCAGAACTGAACGTCAGGACCCCATGGGCCCTGATAGCTATGGTGAATCATTACAGATCAACAAACTATATGCAAATGTGCCAGTCATCGAAAATAGAATTTATAGAACTCATCCAAACCCTTAAGTTCAAGATATAGTTCCCACCTATCCTCTCCTCTGGACAACAACTCCCATTTATACACCCGGATGACCCTACAGCATCTGATCCCTCGGGGACCATGATGTCCAACGAAATAATGTTCTGAACTATTCACCTCCGCAATACATCTTACTTTCCGATACAGGTACGTGGTTGATCTAAGTCCAGAAGGATCACACACATGAAAATCACCCAATACTCGGAGATATGACATATTATTACAATGGTAGAACACTATATCAAATGTGCCAGTAATCAAAAATCCGAATTTGAATAAATCATCCAATGTTTGAGATGACCCTATATAAATCATATGATAATCCTTCGGAAATAACTACAAAACAATACATTATCCCATACCTTATTTCAAATGTGCCAGTAATCGAAAAATCAATTATGTAAAACACATCCAAGTGATTCCAATAACAAATATCAAAACAACGGTACTTACTCAAATGGATTGCTACCTTCCGATATACACGACCCTTCTCTGATCCGGGGTCAACTCTAGAACAGTTGGAAGGCCTTGGAAACAGCCTTACAGAGCCTTTAGAAGGCTTCAAACGATCGAAACATGTACAGATACTGCCTGACATAACGAATCGATCCTAGGCCGTTTTGAGAGACATGTAGAGGAATTTAAGGTTCTACTACACATTATTACAAAACTACCTCTAGATCAAATGACCCAGTGATCGAAAATCGATACATCCATAGGATATACTGCACACACCTGCAGATTACGGACAAAAGACGCACTGTCTTAGAAAAAATCCATAGCCTAAGCTATTCCAATGGAAACTTAGGGGTTGCCGTATCCATATTAGACGAATGACGGACGGCGGTCGCTCCTACCGTCCGTTTAAGTTGTTTGATCTGCCGGTCTCCCGGCAGAGGTTATTGGTTTTACTCGGACTTTCCCTTGAAGTGCCTGATGGTCAGAACTGCTCCTACAAGGACGCTGATGAAGATCGCAGCCGCTATGTAGAGCACCTTGTCATCATCACCGGAAGGAGTGGGAGTAGGCTCGGAGTTGAGCTTCTCGGTCACCGCAACGGTACCTTCACCGTCGATCTCGAAGGTGACGTATCCTTTCTCACCATCGTGAGAGTATGTGCAGTCAACAGCCTTCAGGACTCCCTTCTCGTTTACCTTGTAGGCATAGAGCTTAGCGGGGTCTTTGTCTCCAAGTTCGAAGGGCATGGTGACGAGAGCCTTGTTGAACTCTCCGGTAGCACCGTCTGCTTCGAACTCGAAGAAGGTCGCGTCTTTGAGCTTCTCCTTGTTCTTCTCACTGAGGCCCTTGGCGTTGAGGATCTCCTGGATACCGGCATCGGCGGAAGAGTACTCCTTAGTACCGAAGTCGATGGTGAAGGATCCGTCACCTGCAAGGGTCTCGAGATCTTTCTTGCTCATCTGGACACTGGTGTTGTTGTTGCCAATGAATCCAATCTTATCTGCAGAGACCTTCTCAAGATCATCCTTGCTGATGACGACTTCTCCGTCCCTGAGATCGACGTTTCCATCCTTGTCGATGACTTCGGAAACGGTCTTGGCCTTGACAATGACAAGGTCCTTGTCCGCAACGATGACATCATCGGTGACAGGAACGCCGTTAACCTCATATGAACCGGAAAGGACCACATTGGCGCCGCAAGGCACATCGTAGTGGACTCCGTTAACGGTCATGTTGACGGTTTCGGTCTTCATGTGGAAGGACAATCCCTCGGTAGGTACGGTGTCGTTAAGGCGGAACATCACGATCTTTCCATCGATAACGGCCACTTCTCCGGTGTAGTAGTTAGAAACCACTCCGTCCACGATAGTGACGCCTTCTTCAAGGATCTCCTTTACGTCGATTTCGAAGGACTCTGCTCTCCAATCGGTTCCATCGATGCTGGAAGAGACGACGTTGTCGAACACGAGTTTCTCATCGCCCTTCTGCATGATCATGGTCTCTGCATTGAAGAGAACGTCCTTGCTGACACCCTTGTAGGTCACAGTGGTTCCGTCATCAAGGGTCTTCACGACGGTATCCGCAGTGTATGTGGTGCTGGAATCGGTCTCAGGGGCCTTTTCATAGGTACCTTTGAAGCCTTCATAGACGGTGTCTCCGACAATGACGGTAGCACCGTTGGAATCGATCTCCGCTTCGATGGTATCGATCTCGGACTTCTCGGAGTGGTAGATCGCCTCGATGGTGATCGATGCGGGAGTATCGGTACCGTCAACGATCGTCTTCTGACCGTCTGCGGTCACTTCGGCCTTATCGACGGTCACAGTACTCTGGATCACCCTATCGGACTTGGAATCCTCCTCTACAGTGGCAACGATGTCTCCATCGAACACGACTTCGATATCTATATCATCGAAAGTGATGTCGAGATGTACATCTTCCGCATCGACGGTGGTGACTCCGGAATCCACGGTGACGGTCATGTCCTTGACGACGACCTTGTCTCCGATAACGATATCAGAGACCACGGCCTCGACCAGTTCCTTTCCTTCTTCGTCCTTGGTGACTGTGACGGTCATCTCGTCGACGGACACATCGTCACCCTTGTAGGTTCCTTCGACGTCCTTCACTTCGACGACGGCGGATTCGA
>JAKSHW010000002.1 GCA_024399195.1 archaeon
TGGGGGAACAGCTCACAGGCCTTGTGGAAAAAGGTCCCTCCGGGGCCTGATTCCGAATTACCACACAAAGCGGAAATTCGGAATGTAATATGTGCTACAGAATGTAGGAATTTTGTATAATTCTCTGTTTTTCATTTGTCTAATAATTGATATATCTATTAGACATTTATAGTTAAATCAGGTCAAATAATACATATAGATAATCATTTGACTAAGAAAAATTTGTAAAAAAACCGTCGTTTGTATGAAAAAACCCCCTTGTACACGCCCCTGTGGGGGTTTACATGTTTATAGGGGTTATGTCTCTTTTGAGACATATCAATCCCCCCATGTCCCGTGAGGGACAACCGTAGCCTATATATGTCCCTTTGAAGGGGTACGTTTGAAATATAATGTTTTTTTCGAACATCCGTGGTCAATGGTTCGTTAACTTCCGATGAAAGAATGAAGTTCGCAGCATCCGCGGAATCCGTGGATGTAGTAGACGAGTTAGGCAGTAAGCCTGAGGGACTCACTCAGGAAGAAGTCGTTGCATCTCGCGTTCAGTACGGCAGGAATACCGTCACTAACAAGGATAAGCACCGTGTTGCCAGAAGGTTCTCACGCGCATTCTTTAACGTTTTTGCACTTGCACTTTTCTGTTATGCATTCCTCGACATAATCCTGTGCGGATTGGACGTTCCCCACGACGGGATACTCGATCTGTTCGTTCAGGGTTACCTCGATGATTGGCAATTCGTCACCATTATTGTGTCACTGATCCTCATTTCCGGAGCGGTATCGTTCATACAGGAAACCAGAAACACAAAAGTCGCCGACAAGCTCATCAGTATGGTGTCCACCACCATCACCGTCCGCCGTGACGGGGAAGAGGCCGAGGTCGATTCCAGGGATCTCGTCGTCGGAGATATCATCATTATGGATACGGGAGACACCGTCCCCGCAGACGTAAGGATAATACAGTCCAACCATCTCAAGGTGGATCAGTCCGCCCTTACCGGTGAGTCCGTAGAGGTCACCAAGGTCTCGGACACCGACAGTCCCTCCAAACCTGTCCTTGAATGCAACAACATCGCATTCATGGGAACCAGCGTCGTCGGCGGAGCCGCAGAGGCCATCGTCGTCAACGTAGGAAACGACACTATTTTCGGGGCCATGGCCGACAAACTGTCCGGCAAAAGGCCCAAGACAACCTACGACAAGGGAACCCAGAAGGTCGTCAAGCTCCTTCTGACCATCATGGTCTGCATGATCCCTCCCGTCCTTCTCATCATGATCGCCAAGGACCCCACTTGGGACGGGGTGTTCGATGCGATCAAGTACGCCATTGCACTCGCGGTCGGACTCATGCCCGAGATGCTTTCCACCATCGTCACCGCGAACCTTGCAAAGGGTGCCATCGAGATGTCCAAGAAGAAGGTCATCGTCAAGGACATGACCTCTCTTCAGAACTTCGGAGCAATGGACATCCTCTGTTCCGATAAGACCGGAACCCTCACCCAGAACAAGATCTCCGTCAAATCCTGTTGCGACGTGTTCGGAAACAACAGCACCACCGTGGCCCTGTATTCCGCCCTCAACAGTTCCAACCTCACTTCCTCTACCAACCAGATCGATTGGGCCATCGACGAGTTCTCCGCAGAGAAGGACGAAATCGTCGACGAGATGGAGAAGTACACTTTCGTGAACGACCTCCCCTTCGATTTCATCAGGAGGAGGGCCACCGTCGTCGTCAAGTACAAGGGTGACGAGTACGACACCCTGATCACCAAAGGTGCGATACAGGAGATGCTTTCCATCTCCTCCGGATACATCGACGAGAACAGGGATATCCAGCCCCTTGACGACAAGGTCACCAACGACATCCTCGGTCTCGCCGAGTGGTACAGCACCAAGGGAATGCGTGTCCTCGGAGTGGCTTACAAGCCCATCGCGGACGGAACCAAGTTCACCCCCGCCGACGAGTCCGACCTTATCATTGCAGGTCTCATCGTCTTCATGGACCCCGTCAAGGAGACCGCTGCCGCCGCCATCAAGGACATGAAGGACTACGGAATCCAGGTCAAGGTCCTCACCGGTGACAACGAGTTCGTCACCAAGTACGTCTGTGACGAGATCGACCTCGAGACCTCCGACATCCTCGTAGGTTCCCAGATAGACGCCATGTCCGATGAAGATCTCGGAAAGGCTATGGAAACCTGCAACGTGTTCGCCAGGCTCACCCCCGACAACAAGGCACGTATCGTAAGCGTCCTCCGCAACAACGGACACACCGTAGGTCTTCTCGGTGACGGTATCAACGATTCCGTCGCAATGAGGCAGGCCGATGTCGGTATCTCCGTCGACACCGGTGCCGATATCGCTAAAGAATCCGCAGACCTGATCCTCCTTGAGAAGGACCTCGGAGTCCTCAAATCCGGAGCCATCGAGGGAAGATGCGTCTACGCCAACACGGTCAAGTACGTCAAGATGATCGGAGGAATCAACTTCGGTTACATGTTCTCCCTGATCATGGCCACCCTTCTGTTCAACTTCGAACCTATCGGAGCCATGCAGATCCTTGTGTTCAACCTTGTGAACGATATCGCATGCATGTTCATCGCATGGGACAATGTCGAGGACGAGTACGTCCGTGAACCCCGTAAATGGGATACAACAAACCTGCGTACGGTCTTCGTCGGTTATGGACCTATGTGCTGTGTCACTGATGTCATCTCATGGACGTTCTTCGCGTTCGTGGTCATTCCCATGGCCTGCCCCGGCGTCACCAGCGGATGGGACGTCCTCATGGGTGGTTTCGTCACTGATATCGAGAGCGAGCTCGAGGCGATGTCCCCGCTTATGCAGGAACAGTCCCTCTACGCCGTCGCCATGTTCCAGACCTGCTGGTGTGTAGAGCAGTATTGGATGCAGGTATGGGCTATCCACATCGTAAGGAACAACAAGATCCCCTTCCTGCAGTCCTGGTCCGCACCCATCCTGGTCGTCACCACCCTTGCAGCCCTCGCCTGGGGTACCCTTGTACCCTTCACCCCCATCGGAGAAGCCATGGACATGGTCTTCATCCCCTGGTATGCCCTGGTGTTCATGCCCCTCATCGGACTCACCTACTTCACCATCGCATCCCTTGCAAAGAAACGTGTCATCAGGAAGCACGGTTACTTCGCCTGCTGATCCGACAGTCAAAACATTTTACCCCGTCTGGGATTCCGGACGGGGATATTTTTGTTCTTTATTGCATGTTTTTGTATATTGGAAATGCTGTTTTTGACATATTAATGTATTAATTAATACATTAGAGTATACAATAATACATGAGTTATTTATACTGGTTCGAGGATTGGTGAATCAGAGGCCGACGTGAAACAACTTCGGCGAAAATCAAAGGTGAATCAAATGGCAACCCCTTACTACACTCTTCTTCAGAAAGCGAAGATGCTCGGACACCCCGGAGCGATCAACCAGCTCGGCGACGTCATCAACGACGGCGGATTCAAGAAAGCCTTCCTCGTATACGACCAGGGAGTCAAGATGTGCGGAATCATCGACAAGATCACCGCTCTCCTCAAAGCCAACGGCACCGAGTACGTTGAGTTCGGAGAGGTTCTCGCCGACCCTCCTTCCGGAGTCATCGACAAGGGAGGAGAACTCTGCAGGCAGTCCGGATGCGACTGTGTCATCGCCATCGGTGGAGGATCCTCCATCGACACCGCAAAGGGAATCACCCTCCTCCGTGTCAACGGCGGAAAGATCCTCGACTACAAGGACGCCGCAACCCCCAAGAAATACTCCCCCGGACTCATCTGCATCCCCACCACCGCAGGAACCGGTTCCGAGCTTTCCCAGGGTATCATCGTAAGCGACCTCGAGAACAAACAGAAGGTCCCCATGATGGCCTTCGAGGCAATGGCCGAGTTCATCATCCTCGACCCCGAGCTCACCGTCGGAATGCCTGCCGGACTCACCCTCATGACCGGACTCGATGTATTCTCCCACGCATGGGAATCCTACGTCACCCCTATCGCACACCCCATGAGCGAGATCCAGAGCGAGAAGGTCATGCAGGAGGTAATCAAATACCTGCCCCGTGTCATGAAAGACGGAAACGACATCGAGGCAAGGACCAGGATGCTCATGGCAGCTTCCCTCGGTGGATTCCTCCTCAGGATGGCCGCCACCAACTGTGGGCACTCCATCGCACATGTCATCGGTGCACACTTCCACATCCCCCACGGTGCCGCTTGCGCCTACGGTGTACCCCCTGTGATGAGGCTCATCGCAAAATACAACCCTGCCAAGATCAAATACATCGGAGAGCTCTTCGGAGTCGAGTTCGATGGAAAAGAGACCCCCGAGCAGATCGGAGAGAAGACCGCCAACGCATACATCGCATTCAGGGATGGACTCGGACTCAAGCCCCTTTCCTCCTACGGTGTCACCAAAGAGCAGCTCGTCTCCGTCGCAAAGGATGTCGCAAACGAGCCTTTCGCACCCCTCACTCTCGGTGGAATGACCGAAGAGCTCGCAGCACAGCTTCTTGCAGAGTGCTACTACTGAAACTAAAAAAGGGTCGGAGGATATCCGACCCTCTTTCTCTTACCCCTAGTTTACATCATGCCCGATCCATCGGGCTTTCCTTTTTTCTCGTGCGGTGGACTACAGGTAAGATATTCTTCCATCTTATCGTAATCCGGAAACAGATACATCTGATCCGGATAGACGATTATGGTCGTTCGGACCTAGGCCCAATATATCGGGATCCCGATGTATTGGGCATAGGCTTACGCATTATCAGAAGATGTCAAATGGCTTCAGGGAGCCGTTCGCCATCCCTACAAGGGTTTCGATGACTTCATCGACGTCCATTTCCTCCATACCCAGTTTACTCAACGCTTTGTTCACTTTGCGCCTATTATTGCGGATGACCGAGAGGTACTTCATCTCTATTTCCAGTACCTCGGACCTGGTAAATTCATCATCGATATCTGTAGCTATATCGAACGCTTCCCGAAGATCCGTTGTTTTTCCGGATATCAAGTAACGATGGTAATAGGCCAGTGCCCAGTTTACTTCGTCCAATTCGAAGAAATAGTCTTGCCATTGACCGTTGCCCTCGAACATGTCGATGATACAGTTCAACTTATCAAGAACCATGCTTTCGATATCGGGATGTTCTTTACAATGCAGGCATAATCCGAAAAGTGCGGAACAATAATCATCCTCGAATTCCGAAAATTCGACTTCGTGATCGAAGAACTCTTTTGCCATTTCGAATGTGTTTCTGGCAGGATCGGTGCTCCCATAGGCCTCGGTCAGGCATTCATCCGCGTTTTCAAGCGTGGTGATGTTCTTTTTGATGAGATCTATGGTCCTGATTGCCAGTTCGTGGGCCTGTTTTTTGAATCCGAGGGTAGTGATCAGATTGCACGTTTCGAGATAGGGGTCTATTTTTTGCCGGTCGTCATCGTTTTTCGATTCAGCAATACGTTTTTCGACCAATAGGTCGATCCATTGCGATATTTCGACTCCGCAATCCACTCCGGTCGTCTCGCAGGAATATAGCGCTAGGACGGCCTCGACCATGCCTTCGTAGTCTGTTTCACGTACAAGAGACTCTATCTCTTCGATCTGTTTTTCGCTCAGCCTTTCAACAGGCACGATACCATCACCTATGCTGCGGGTGAAGATGAACCTCACGAGAATGCCCTTGTACTTTTCAACGCCCATATCGCACAGTTCTTTACAAGTTGCAAAGATGTCGTCATCGACCTTGCTGAACATGTCGAACGATTCGGAATCCAGCAGAGGTTGGATGAGACTTTCCATGATGCGGTATTTTTCTTCCAACGCCTCTTTACGGGTAGCATAGGAGTTTTCATCGAAACGCTGGTAGAGAATTAGGTTGTTGCCTTCACAATTAGGGAGATAGCAGAGTCCTGAACCTCTGAGCGTCCATTCCTTTTTTTCGATATCATGGTCGACCGTGAACTTACCGCAGTTTTTGCATGTGAAATCTATGGAAGATATGACAAGACCGCGTTTATGTTCGAAGTGATCCGTTCTACATTCGATACCGCATTCGGGACAGCAACAGAAGGTGGCATCATCGATGATACGTTGTATTTCGGACAGGTCGTTGTACAAAGGTTTCTTTCTACGGTTAACCATGTGGATCGTATCCATCGGCGGTATATTAGACTCGTATGTCTGAACGTAGGCTTGGGTCTGTACATGGGTTTTTTGGAAGTAACACACTCTTGATCGAACTTATGCGTAACATTAATAAGTAAAATCGTAATACACTAATTGGTCTATTGTGTCTCTTTACAGGCCGGGAGGAATACCTCCCTTTCCCGGCCTGGAAATAGTCATTTTTCCGTTGGACGTTAGGGTTATTATTTTATTGTAGACAAGAATTTACTATCGTGTTCGAGGTTTACGTCACCCCTTCGGGACCTACTTTGGTCGACAATGAGCAGCAGATTATGATTTTGAACGCTGTTTTCAAGGGCTGTAAGACGTTTTCCGATATACAGAAGCAGACGAACATATCCAAATCCACTTTGTCTACCAATATGAAGAAACTCGTTGCAGGCAAATTCCTGTCGATAGAGGAGAGTTCGAACGAATGTTTCAAGGAAACATGGTACATGCCTACCTGCTATCAGTTGATACAGGCTGTCGATCCCCTGGGTGTTTCGGCATGGAATGATCTGGCGATCAACGTCTCGGAAGGTGTCCCCGACGCTTTCGAGAGATGGGTCTTCCTGTTTATGATCTATTCCACTAGACAGTGTGGTCTTTCCATTGCACCGCTTCTGGGAAACCTCATGGTGGATATAGGCCGTATGGGTGCGGTCATCAACAAAGCCAATCCCTCTCTCGAAACGGCATTGGAGAAGATCTCCGAATTTTTCAGAAAAAGCGTGTTCGCAGAGATCGATGTGGTGTCGAAACTGCCTTTGGTCCTCGACATCCGTCTTATGTTCTATGCGACTCCCGAATACCAGGAGCTGTTCGCATACTTGATCTCCTGTGCGATCTGCGGTTATCTGTCCAAATCACAGGGCATTCCCTGTAGGATCAAAGGCATCGAAACAAAGGATGACGAAGGACATCTCCGTATCACCTTGGAATCGAGCTCCAGGGAGGAACATTTCGATTTCAAGGACGGAATGAAGTGCGATTTCACCATCTATTGGAACGGTAAGAAATACATCCCCGTCAAAGGAAACCTCGATAACGAGATCCTGGCGGTCCTGGGAAGGAAACGTATGTCTTCCTTAGGGATGTCCGAGGTCTTCGGTACCCCGTCATCCACCATGTCCGGTTACATGAACCGTCTTGAAAGGGACGGCCTCATACAGGCAGTGAAGGTGCACAACCGGGTGGAGTACACCATTTTGGCGAAGAAAGTGTTTGATTGGGGAAAGATCGTCCCTTCTCTCGCAGCAGAGGGTAACAGCTATCTGGTGAAGGCCTGGTCGGATCCGAACCATTGTTTCAGATACCTGTTCTGTTATTTCCTCACCTATTCCAGGATGCTCGGGCTCGATACGGATACGTTCATGTACTTCATTGGGAAAGTAATCCCCAATTTCGTCTCGAAAGTGTACCCCAACACATACATCGAGGAACTTTTCAAGATATTGTCTGAAAATTCACACAGGCTGTTCTCTGCCGAGTTCGCTGTGACATCCTATTATCCGCTATCCGTCGTCAAGGTCTCGGATTACAGCGTATCTTCCAATGTCGCACAGGACATGAGGACGTTCTTCAATGCGTTCATAACAGGGCTGTTGGAAAAGACCATGGGAATCCCCTACCGTATCAGGGACGATTCCCTGTACGGCGAGGGTTACCGTGGATACAGAGCGACCTTCGTCCCTAATCCGGACTGAGGTCACTTTTTTACAAGGAGTTTCTTGAGCTTTTTCTTGGCGTCCTTATCGCCTTGTTTGGCGGCCAGACTGTACCAATAGGTTGCCTGGTCGAAGTCCTGGAATGTACCGTCTCCGAGCTCATATGCCATGGCCGCATTGTACTGTGCGTCCACGTTTCCGCTTTTGGCCCCTTCGAGGAACCATTTGAACGCTTCTTCGGAGGACTGTTTGACACCGTCCCCACACTGGTACATATTGCCGAGACGCAGCTGGGCTTCCGCGATACCGTTCTTGGCGGCCCTTCCGAACCAGTATACGGCTATCGCATAGTCCTGTTTGACCCCGAGACCTTCGAAATACAGTTGACCGAGGTCGTTCTGGGCATAGGGTTGGTCAAGTTCGGCGGCACGTTTGAAGAGTTTGGCGGCCATTTCAAAAGAGGTCTCTCCGGCGGCACCGCTGCAGTATACCGTTCCCAGAAGATATTGGGAGGAGGGATTTCCCTTCTCCGCGGACTTGTTGAGCAGATCGATTGCGTCCTTGTATTTTTTGGACTTAAGAAGGTTTATGGCTTCTTTCAGGGCCGGGTCGGCCGAATCCTTTTCTGTGACCGGCATTGCGAAATCTTTCTTCATTCTTTCATCTGCTCCCTTACAAGTTTCAGTGCATCCGCCGCATCGGGTATACGTTTTGCCGCCGCTTTCTGAAGATACAGTGCCGCCTCCTCGAGCCGACCGTCGTCTGCAAGTAGGAGACCGTAGTTGTAACATGCCTCGTCATGGCCTTTGTCGGCGGCCTTTTCAAACCAGAACATGGCACGGTCTATATCCGTATCCACCCCGTTTCCGTTGGAATACATCCTACCTATACAGACCTGGGCTTCCGTGATGTCCTGTTCTGCGGCTTTTTCATACCATTTCGCGGCTTTCTCCAGGGACATGGGGACGCTCTGTCCGGACTCGTACATGGTGGCCAGGTTGAACTGTGCACCCGCATATCCGTTCTCGGCGGACCTTTCGAACCATTGGAATGCTTCCGAATCGTTACGCGAGGCCCCTTCGCCGTTGAGGTACATGAGCCCTAGCTGGTTCTGGGCCTCCGCATGGTCCTGTTCCGCTGCCGCTTCGTAGAACATGAACGCATTGTCCAGAGAACGTTCCCTTCCCTGGCCCGTGTAGTACATGTTCGCCATCTCGTACTGTGCGACGGAACATCCTTTCTTGGCCGCGGCCTCTATGAGGTTAATCCCCGAACGCTCCCCCATCTGCAGGTCCATGACCCCTGCCGTGTATTCCGCCAAAGCGTTTCCTTCGTCCGCACATTCTCCGAAAAGAAGCCTTGCGGCCGCAAGGTCCCCTTCGCGGTACAGTCTTACCGCTTTCAGGAAACGGGCGTCATTACGGCAGGCGTCATCGATCTTTATACGAATCACTCCTTGTCTTTGGCCTCGATCTCATCGATGTACTTCTTCACATTGACGAATCCGAGGGAGAACGCCTTTTTGAAGTACTCGAGCGCGACCGTATCGTCCTTCTCCACACCGTCTCCTTCGTAGTAGAGGATGGCGGTGTCGTATATGGCCTCCCTGAGGCCCATGTCGGCCGCTTTCTTGCAGAGGCGTGCGGCCCTTTCGGGGTCGCGTGCGGTACCTGCACCGAGACGGACGAGGTGCGCGAGGCAATAGTAGGCGTTGACTATGCCCGCATCGCATGCGATCTCGTAGAGACGTACCGCACGGGTGAAATCACGGGCGGTTCCGATCCCTCTCTCGAAGAAAGTACCGAGGTTGTAGATCGCCTGGGGATAGCCTTTTTCGGCCGCGGCGGCGGTCCATTTGAACGCTCTGTCGGGAGACCTCTGGGTCTCTTTGCCTTCGGAATACATGATACCGAGCTCGCTCATGGCCATGATGTGGCCTTGGAGGGCGGAACGGCGGTACCATTTCATGGCCGCACGTTTGTCCTTGTTCACCACGATGCCGTGATAGTAGAACACTCCGAGACGGAACTGAGCCTCGGCGTTGCCTTCCATGGCTGACTGGTTGAAAAGTGCGAAAGCGTTGTGCAGGTCTTTCTTCTCGAAGGCTACGATACCTGCCTTGAGGTAAATTTCGGCGGATTCAGCGGACATTCAAATCGTTCTGCCTTATAGGATTGAACGTATTAACTGTATGTGTCCTGGTGTAGATGGATGAAACGTCAATCGTTCATCCAATTGTCCCTTTCCTTTTCAAGTCTTTTCTTTACGTTAAGAATATTGAACTTCTCTTCCTCGTCGGCACCGTTGAGCTCCATCCCCAGGTAGTCCATGAACGCCCTGACGTAGGTGAGCTTCAGGTCTTCCATGGCCCTGAGCTGTTCCATCAGGAAACCCCATTCGTAGAGACGGTCGGCACCAAGGCCCATCATGGCCTTGTGGATGACCCCTAGGCAGTCATTGAACTTGTCGGTCTCCGCACGGAACGAAAGACAGTCCTCGGACCCGAACTGGAAGTCCCCGATCCTGAACGGCACGTATTCCTCCTCCCCTCTGACAAGGGACCTGCTACGGAAATGGTCTGTATGGGCTATGCTCGCCATAGGCACCATGATACTGTTGAGTTCCTCTACCGGGACACATCCTTTTTCGGAGAACATGCGGTTGGCGAAAGGTATGATGTACCTGTACAGGACGTACGTCCTCCAGATCTGGAGTTTTTCGAAGGATTTTTCTTCACCTACGTAGTCGGAAGGCAGATCATCCTCCCTGAAACGGCTGAAAAGCACTCCTTTCTTGGGAACTATCTGTCCCCCTCCGCCACGGAACGTGAACCTGGTGCCGTTATGTCCCAGAAGGATACAGCTGCCTTTCACAATGTGTCCACGGCATTTGCTTATTGGGACCTTGTGGGGGATGCATCCTTCGTCCTTGAAGAACTCCTCGTCGGCGTATTCCACACCGAACATGCTTCCCATACCGAAGACGGTCTTCAGGTCTATCCCCAGGTCTTCGAAAGGCATGACGTTCCCCAGTTCGGTCAACGGCACAGGAGAGTACATGGTGTCTTCCAGACACCATCTGCGGTCCAGACGGTCACTGTTCACCAGTACCGTGTGTATCCTCTCCTTGCGGGGACCGTAGGTGAGTTCGTGCAGAGGCAGGGAGAAATCCCTGTCGAAGGTAAGGTTCATGCAGGTCTTACCACCGTAGAGGTCTTTGGGGGACAGGATCAGGATGGCCTCTCCTCCGAACTGGTATTCCAGATTCTTGGAGATGACCGCCCTAATCTTCGTGTTCTCGAAGACGTGTCTGCGTGCATCTGCGAACTCGTCGAGGGTCAGCATGTCTGATGGTATGCAGACCACCATGACCCCGTCGGGAGTCAGCGTACGGTATCCGTGGACGATGTCCTTCGCAAGGTCGAAGGCATCCATGTTCATCGTGTCGAGAAGGACCACCACACTTGAGCTCAGACACCTTGCGCCGTATCTGAACTGTCCTTCGACGGTGGTGACGTCCATGGACGTCATTTTACTGTAAAGCAGACCCGTGTCGATGGAACCGTCGGGTTGGGGGCATATGACGAAAGGTCTGTCGGGGAACAGCTCTTTGAAAGCATGCATGTTGCTTGCATCGCAGCTCCTTGCGATGGTGACGATACCTTTGTCGGGGAGAAGCTCTATGAAATCCTTGAAATAATCGATGCATTCCGATTCGATCTCGCATACGGCGTCAAGGCTGTTGAGGAAGATCAAAGGTAACTGTTCCTTCTTGGGAAGGTTGTTCCTGAGGATCCTGGCTATCGGATTGTTCCCCGTGTGACCTTCCAGGTACAGTTTGAACCCGTCATGGATCAACGCCTGGAGGGTGTACGGGCCTCCGTTCATCTCGTTGGCGACGACCACGATGTCGTGGACGGTCTTCTTGACGGAACAGTGGTCGTTCTTGCAACGGGGTATCGAATCCACTTCCCGTATATGGCCGCGGACGAGGGTGAACGCCGACATCATATGGTCCAGCATGAAAACGCACGTCTCGATGTGTTCGAAACCGAGGACCGTCTTGGCAGACTCTACGATGTCGTCCGAGAGATTACGGACACATAGCACTTTGCATGAAGCCGGGACGACACTAAGACCTTCCATGTTGTCTATAAAGCACACGTCGGATGCCTGAAAACCTGCGTCCATGGCCATGTATACAATGGTGTTTTCCTCGTTGTCCACGTTGTCGGGACAGGACCCGTAATCCATACTCTCTGTTAGTTTTCCCTTTGTATTTGAATTAGGTGTCTCGGACCTATAGGTTCTGTTACATATAGTTCGACAATAATAGGTTGTGTATGGCAAAATCCGATGAACTATACGCGCAGGGCCTCGAACTTCTCGAGAAGGAAGATTGGAAGACCGCATTCAAAGTATTGAAGGAGGCATCCGAACTAGGCAACAGGGATGCCACATACAATGTCGGATTGATGTACCTCAGAGGAGACGGTGTCACCAGATCCTTCGAGGAATCGGTGAAGTATTTCCGTAAGGCCGCAGAGGAAGGTGATTCCGATTCCATGTTCATGATGGGTCAGCTGTATCGCAGCGGACAGGGCGTCCCCCGTTCCGCAGTAAGGGCCCTCAAATGGCTTAAGATGTCTGCGGAGAAGGACAATCCCGACGGTCTTGTGATCCTCGGTGACATGTACTTCAACGGAGAGGGGATAAGGGAATCCAGGCACAATGCGTCCGCATGTTACCTCAGAGCGGCCGAACTGGACCATCCCGGAGCGCAGTTCATCATCGCGAGCATGTACGAGGAAGGTTACGGTGTGGAGAAGAATCTCGAGACCGCGTATGCCTGGTACCTCAAGGCCGCCGATAACGGAGAGGAGAACGCTATGTATTCCGCCGCCATGATGTGTTACACTGGGGAAGGTACTGAGAAATCCCTTGAGAACGCGGTACGTCTCCTCAGACTTTCAGCCGATTCCGGATGTCCTGATGCACAGAAGTTCCTCGGTGACCTGTATTCCCGCGGGGAAGGTGTCGAATGTGATATGGGCATTGCCATCGAACTTTGGAAGGATGCGGCCGCGAACGGTAATGAAGAGGCTGCGGCGATTCTGAAGGAAACAATGGAATAGACCCCTATTGTTTTTCAGATCATTCATGAAAATATGTGCATCTAACATGGTTGCCGTGAAATCGACGGTTATTTCCTCTCCTTGGTCTCGCATCCTTGGATCCCTGCGGATGTCCACGTTTATACGGGCCTTTCTGTGGGACGGTCTTTTTGACCTTGTAGCAGTCGACCATGTCCTTCCCTGCAGTTGTGCGATACCCTCAGGAACTGTCATCGATGCTTATCTCGACGCAGTCGTGGAGGTCTGACAGCGAGGACTCGTTGACAGTCGATGCGGAAAAAGCAATGACCCTGCATATTGTAATCGGGGTCGTTATTGCGGTCATTGTACTTGCAGGTGCATTCTACATAGGGAGGAAGAAAATTTGAATCAGATGATGGGGGCACATACCCTCGGTGTCTATGGTAATGTGATATTCGTCGATAGTGGGAATAATCCTGTTACATCTAAAGGGGGGATGTACCTCCCGGGGGAATCCGGATACACACGCCACTGGATCAGGGCGGATGATCTCCTGACTTATGACGTTGGTCTGGAGAAGATAGTCTCTTGGGCATGCACCTCGTCCCCCGACAACATGATGTCTGTGACGGACATCGCAGACTACATATGCTACAGCTACACGGAGAACGGTATGAACCTCTACGGGGAAAATCTACATGCCACATCACTTGCACCCTCGGTCACAGAGGCCATGCCTTACGTCCTGGGGGCCCTAATGGTCGTTCTGGTGGTACTGGTATTTGCACCTGCCATCTACGGGGGAGGTGCCTGCTATGATCCTTGATACCATTTGGGGTTCCAACATGGCTCTCCTCGTGGTCGACATGCAACGCAAGTTCGCTATGGAAAGGGCCGACTGGGCCGTCATCCGTGACTCTGCCGTCGGAAAGATCAATTCCCTCACGGAAATGTTTCGTTCCCATGGTAGGTCGGTGATCTTTGTCGCCACTGACGGGGAGGGACACGGCCTTTACACGGGTGATGACGGTGACGAGTGGCTGGAGGGACTAAGATGTCTGCCTGATGATATCGTGGTCCATAAGGGTGGCATGAGCGCTTTCAGGGGAACGAATCTCGAGGATATACTCAAAGAGGAAGGGATTGACTGCGTATTGATCGCCGGCATGTATACCGAGATGTGTGTCGTCGGGACCTATTTCTCCGCCTCGGAGAGGGATATCTTCCCCTGTCTGGCACAGGATGCCGTGATAGCTTACGGGGAAGGCATTAACGATGCCGCCGAGAAGATACTGAATATCGTTTCCGCAGACACTGTGGAGAGGTTCCTCGATGGGGAACAGGAATACCTCGACCCGGGGGCGTGCTGATATGGTCGTTGAACGTAGAATGAAGGGTCACCGTATCAGGTACGGTCACATATGGACAATGTGGACGGAACACCGTTCCATATAAAAATCAAAACTGCGGGGTTGCGGCAACATGCTGTGGCCCTGCGGGAACCTGAGGGGGTCCAGGTAGACCGACCTGTTCTCCTCGGGTGCCCCAGATGTTCATTGCCATTGTGGGGGTGCATCATATCCCCGTATGCATTCGGATGCAGTTTACGGCCTACTTCATGAACGATAAGGTGCTGTGTGTTCAATATGTAAGGTGAGGATGGTGAGGTTCGATGGAAGACATATTAGCAGAGGGCGGGTCCCGGAACTTCTTCGGTTTTACGTTTTATCTCTCCTTTGAAGTTCTTCGATCAACCAGGCGATTCCTTTCAATGTACGTCCTAGCGGATTGGAGAAATGCCCTCCCGGGTTGGATTCGAACTTCACCTTCGATATTTTCGACAGACGTTTCCTTTCTTTGGTGTATTGTTCACCTATGGACGCGGTCAATGGATTTCCAGAACCGGGTTCCTTTCCACCAAGGCTGAGATATGCTACTCTGTCTTTTCCGACAGGATTTTTTTCGGCGAATTCGTCCCACCCTTCGAACCACAGCGAACCCGAACAACATGCGACACCTTTGAACAGGGTATTGGAATGGAATGACCATAACGAGAAGAGACCTGACAACGAATAACCTGCGATCCCGCACATATCGGAACCACCGATGGTTTTGGAGAACGGGATGACATGGTTCTTTATCCAATCCAAAGTATCTTTTCCACCATGTCCGAATGACTGTCCATACGGGGTGTAAAAATCCCAAGGGGAGAGATCGTCGTTCCACTCCTTTACGAAGAACACTATCAGGGCATACGGCCCTGTGACAGAACTTTCTAGGAATTCTTCTATCTTGACCGATATATCCGTTTCGTTTTCCATTGTCCCCCATACAATGGTCGGTCCGCCTGTGTCCTTCCGGTAGACAAGGCATTTCCTGCTCCCGATGTACGTTCCGTCGTTCATATCCCTTCAGCGGATACAGGGTATTTAGTGTATCGTCAGGATATTGAAATGTGCATCATCTCCCATCTTGATTTTGAAAAATATGGTGGGATTTGACTGATTTTCATTGAATATTATGCATATAATCTAATGTCTAATAAAATTAAATTCTTTTCTTTATATAATATATCAATATGTCAAAATTAATTATACTAATCTTTGGAACAGGTCTTCAATCGGTATTTTATCCAAATTTGACATAGTACGGTGGATTCAGGAGATAGGCTAGTATAATCGAAGCTGTTGTACCATTTATTCAAGGACGGACCGAACATGGACGGCAAAGGATACGAACTGTTTTCCAAAGGGAACTACAAAGAGGCATTGGAGGTCTTTTCTGAGGCCGAGGATGGGGAAGCACTGTATGCACAGGCGTTCATGTATCTGAACGGTAGAGGTATCAAAAAGGACCAGAATCTGGCATTCGCACTCTTCAAACGTTCCGCAGAATCGGGATATGTACCCGCCTTCGCCGATCTCGGTGAATGCTATGGATACGGTAAAGGTGTAAAGATGGACGATCCCAAGGCCTTCGAGACGTTCCTCAAGGGGGCAGAGGCAGGGGACGTGTACTGCATGTCGATGGTATCCCGCATGTATTCCGAAGGGGAAGGTGTGAAAAAGAGCCGTAAATCCGCCGATGAATGGGATTCCCGCATACCCGAGGAATACGAGGCCGAAGAGGACCAGGCGTTCACCTATCTGGAATCGGGGGACGTGATAAGGGCGCGTATCGGTCTTAGGAACTGTTCCGCCATGGGTTCGCCGATGTCTTCCATGGCCCTCTCCCTGATATTCGAGTACGGTATCGGTGTGGCGGAGGACGACGAGGAAGCAGAGGATTGGAACGATACCGCGGAATTCCAGGATTTTGACTCTCTGAGCAGGGAAGACTTCAGAGGTCATGAGAATTGGTTTGATAAATACACCGATATTTCGGAATGGTTCGATTGAAATCGCTGATAAAATGAGTGATTCTTCGGTGTTATCTGACAAAACCGATAAATGTAAAGATTCCAATCCCAGTCGCACGTTCGAAGTATATTATACGGACCACGGCCTCAGGCTGGTCGATAATGACCGCCATATACGGATATTGGACCTTGTAGCCGACGGTATCGACACTTACTATGGTATCCGCAAGAGTATGAAGATCCCCAGATCGTCCCTGACCTCCGCTTTCAAAGACCTTGTGGACCGTAATCTTCTCAGACGCGTGGATTCACCCGACGATCCGATGGACATCAGATACGAACTCATCTCCATGAAACTGGTCGCGTCCATGGACAAGTCGGATATGTCCGTGATGGACCTGTTGCCTTCTTTGGACGATCCCCGTGTAGACATCTTCGAACGTTGGTCTATATGGAACATGGTCGCCGCAACCCGTCTTTGCGGGCTGTCCCTCCGTCCTGTCATGGAACAGGTGATCTACGGGATAGGGCAGTATGGTGCGTACAGTCGTGGGACGTCCAACATCGATTCAGCGATATTCCATCTGAACGAGTATCTCGACCATGCGGATATGGCGACCATATCGAAGGTCTCGGACATTCCGTTGAAGATAATGATAAACCTCCGCATCCATGTTTCAAAAGACACCTTGGACATCTTCACACGCATATCCGCGAGCCTTATCTGCGGATACCTGTCGAAGCTCGACGGCAATCACTACAGGGTTACGGGGACCGATTATTCCCGTTCCGATGAAGATATCATAACGGTACGTCTCGAACCTACCGTAAAGCCGTATCTACCTTCGATAAACCCAGTCGAGGACCACAGGTTCGATTTCACGATCTACCGTATAGACACCGATTTCATTCCTTTGGACAACAAGCTCAAGGAGGTCATGGACCTGGTCTATGGGAACCGTGTTACCACCAAGTATCTTTCCTCCAAGCTCGGAAAACCCCATTCCACCGTCTCGGGTCTGGTGCAGAAGCTTGTGGATCTAGGTGTTGTCTGTTATGAAGTGGTGGGTAACCATGTGTTCTACTGTTCCCGGGGGACCAAGGTCTTCGAATGGAACAAGCCTCTCGACATCACGGAGTTCGGTAACTCCAATCTGCTTTCCCTGATCTGGGCGGACATAGGACACTCGATGAGGGGGCAGTTCGATTATTTCGTATATGTACTGAGCGGTATAGGTTACGATATGGGGGTTCTTATAAACAACATGGTGGCGTCGTTCGTGAACGGTCTTGTCAAGAAACATGGCGGTCTGTCCTTCGAGGAGTTCATCGGAAAGATGTCTTCCAACGCCCACAGGTTGTTCTCGTCGTCCCTGTCGGTGACCTCGTATTCCCCGTTCACCGTGTTGCATAGGTTGGACTACCGTGTCGATGCGTCCGTATCCGCGTTTAAAAGGAGGATGTACGACGGATTCTACAACGTCCTTCTGGAGAAGTTCACGGGGATCAGATACAAGGTCTCCAGTTCCGTTCTGGAAAACAACGAGTATGCCGCTTCGTTCGTCCCCGATCTGGGGTGAGTTTTCCAAGTGTGTCGTAAAATAGGTCTTGCGGCACTACGGATACCATGCAGTGCCGCAGAGGGTGTTTACTCGAACCAACTCTCGATGTCGGTGTATTCCGCGAACCATTTCTCATGTCCGCGGAACTCTTCCCTTTTGAGGTCGTCGATACCGTCGTCGTAGGCCAGTTCATCCCAGACCTCTCCGAGCTCCTCGTCCTCTTTCACACCGTTACCGGTCAGATAGAGGTAGGAAAGTGCCTCTGAGGATATGGGTGAACCGAGGATCGCACTCCTCATAAGGAGGAACCTTGCCACGATGATGTTTCCGGCGTAAAGGTACTCGAAAGCCTTGTCTTCCACGGCCAGGGTGTCTGCGGCGGCGATGGCACGGTTGTAGAATTTCGAGGACATGTATTCGTCCGCCTCGCACCCTGTTCCGTCACGTATCATGATCGCAAGGGCGTTCAACATGAACGGGTCCTCGTATCCGGTGGACTTCAGGTAGATGTCGTAGGCGGTCTCTGCGGTGTTGTCGAACTGCCTGTATACGTCTGCAAGTTCCGATATCGCAGGGAGGTATCCTTTTTCGGCCGAGACCTTGAGTATGTCGATGGCCTCCTTGTCGTCCTCTTCCACGCCGAGTCCGTTCATGACCATGTACGCCTTGCAGTAGAGGGCTTCCGCATCTTCGGGATATTTGGAGAACTCATCGAAGGCCTCGTCGTATTTTCCCTCACAGAACAGACCGTACGCGTCTTTCAGGGATTCCGATGGACCTGTTTCGAGAAAATCCACAAATTTCATGATACGTAATCCGATTCGCTCTATTTTAAAAGGTTGTTTTTTACATATCGGACGATATTTCAGTTTATCTTGCACGAAGGATTGGGGCATTCTATACCTAGGACGTTCGCGGCGTAAGAGCAGCTGGCGGCTATTCTGAGTCCCTCGGCCTTTGTGAACTCGTCCGCTTTCTCAACAAGTTTCCTAGCGATGCCCTGTCCTCTCATGGAAGGGTCCACCACGGTGTGCTCTATGTCCAAGGTCCCGTTGTCGATGGAATAGGTCAGGTATCCGACCTCTTTGTCTCCGAGCATGGCGGAGATCCTGGCGCAGCATCTTTTCTGGACTATCTCGATGGAACTATCCATGCCTGTGGATAGGTCTACATGGTTTTATCAGTTGTCCGGGACACCGTCGGGAAACAAGCGTATATCCCCGATGGCCGATATCCTGTCCCATGTCGGACGAGGAGTACCTGAGGGACGGAAGGGCCCCGGTACCGGTCAATGAGAACATCTCCAAATCCATGCGGTCCAACAAGGGAAAGAACACCAAACCCGAACTGGTCTTCCGCAAGGCGTTGCGTGACAACGGGATGAGCGGTTACCGTATCCATTGGAAGATCCCGGGAAAACCGGACGTTGCCTATCCTGGGAGGAAGATAGCGGTGTTCGTGAACGGATGTTTCTGGCACAGATGCCCCTATTGTAACCTGTCCCTGCCGAAAAGCAACGTGGAGTTCTGGAAGAACAAGTTCGACAGGAACGTGGAACGTGACGGACGCAACACCCGTATCCTGGAGGAGGACGGGTGGACGGTGCTCACGTTCTGGGAATGCGAGGTCAAGAAGGACCTTCCGGGGACGGTCGAAAGACTCAGGACGGTGTGGGCCGGGAAATCCCCCGTCCATGCATCGGCCGATACCGAGGAAGACGGTCTTTAGGCCCATTCGAAGTTCTCTTTCCCTGCGGCCACTTCGAAATGGTATTTCGCAATGCCGAGGTCCACCGCCGAGAACGGACCTTTTCTGGACGAGGCTAGCACCTTTTCTTCCTTCAGTTCGAAGAAGAACTTCTGTTGGTTCATGGCGGTCGGGGCCATGAGTGCGGAACCCACGCCCATCGAGAACCATTTCGGCACGTCCACATCGCATTTCGAGACCTCCCTGGGACTTTTGCTGGGTCTCGGGACAGGTGTCTCGGCAGGATATCCAAGGGATATGACGCATACGAGCTTCTCGCCCGGTTTTATCTCGGCAAGGCAACCTTTCTTGCTGAACGTGAGTCCGACCCAACATGTGCCCAGCCCCAGTGTCTGGGCCAGGAGGACGATCCTCTCGCCGTAGTATCCCGCTTTCTCCAACAGGTCCCTGTCTTTCTTGGGGCCCACGATCGCGATGTAGTTCCTGACGTTCTTGAAACCGCTGTGACGGGCCATGAACGATCCGAAGGTCAAGGGGTCGTCCACGACCAGCTGCATATTGAGGCCGCTCTCCTCATTGCATATATCTATCTCTCCCCTGAGGGCTTCCTCGTCACCGGCCATTATCCCTTTTTCCCTGTATTCGCGTATAGAGCGTCTCAGGGTGATCGCTTCCAGAAGTTCCATTCGCATCCCCTTATGTCAGAATGCAAGTGATTCCTCTGCTGCGGTCTTAACGTTTTCGTACATGTCGGGGTCAACCGTTTTATCCGTTCCAAGGGATACCGCAAACAGGTGGAAACTTGGATTGGTACGATCTCAAGGACCATCGTCCTGACGAATCCTTTGTGGAACAAGCGATGGGACATAAGGACGATGAAGGGGAGGAATGCATACCCATCCTCAGCGGCATCCCGTATCCCGACTACAGCGTCCTGGATCCGAAGATGACAAGATACTACCTGTATTGGCGTGGAAAGCTTCTCGGAGGGGAATGTCTCCGTACCGATGTGGGGTACGTGAACCTGTTCGTCAACGAATCCGTGATCCTCGGAAGGGATCCCGGGACGGTCATGGACTGTCTCGACCTGGTGGAGAAGGCACGTATGGTGTCTTCGGACGATCTGTGCGTGCTGAGGACCGACATCTGTCTCAGATACGGTCTCCCTATAACCACGGGACTTCTCGGCCCCCGGTGCGTTTTGAGGAATTTTATTATATCGAACGCCTTCGAAAGACCTTTGGAGTACATCCACGACCTCGGATTCCTGATCGGACCTGTGGCCGCCCGTTACGATCCAAGACTTATCAGGATGGTCAACAACGCCTTCCTTTCGATAGACGGTCTTCTCTACGAGACCACGGGCAAGGGGATAGCGGAGACGTTCGGTACCGGGACCAGGGTTGTCAGATACACTCCTTTCAGGGAGATGTACGTGCCGGACAGGAAACGTCTGGTCATAACCTACAGGGAGATGGGGGAGGGTTTCAGGAAGTTCCTCGAAGGGGTCTGTTCGTACTGCATGTACCGTGTAGGGATATCGCACGTCAAACCGCGTGGTTTCGATAAGGTCCTGTCTAAACTCATCGACGGTTTGGACGATGGGGTCATGAAAAAGACCCAGAAACGTCCTGTCCCGGATATCCGTGTGGAATCGGACGACGACCTCGAAGGTGTCCTGTTCAAAGGAAACGAAGGTCCGTGTCCCGTCGGGGATGTGGTATATGTCCCATCGGACGGCCGTGATTCGGATTTCAGGACCCTGGACGACGGTCAGAAGGAGTATTATCTCTATTGGAAAAGGTGCATCTCGGAAGGAAGACACCCTCCTGTGGACAGAGGGTATCTGGGACTGTATCTTGCCGAGGTTATCGGTGGCCCTCGGGACGTGGAGGAGAAGTTGTCCGTTCTGACCGACCTTTACGATGTGTACTACAAGGGGAACGGGAAGGAAGGTGGGATCGTGGGAAGGACCATCATGGACCTTTCGATAGCGGAAGGTCTGGACATGCCGTCAATCGATCTGAGCCCCGATGAGATCACCGTGGGCAGGATGTTCATGTCGTTCCTGGAGAAAGGAAAAGGCGGTTTCACACCGGGTGTGTTCTGCAGGATGGCCGAGATCGGACCGTCGGGTGCGTCCGAGGTCACGGCGGAAGTGGCCGACATCGCCAACCATGTCCTGTCGGAGATCGAAACCAACGTTCCCGGTGGGTTGATGGAGGCCGGAGGACTGTACTTTTCAGAGTACCGCCGCGTCCTGTTCGACGGCCTAGGACGTTTCGTGGAACCGGTCGTCATCGAGGAAACGGTCCCTGTCCTGCTGGGGAACCCGGTATGGTCGAGGAACATCCGCGGACTGCTGTCCATCGTGGTGTCCGAGATAGAGGTGTACCGTGGAGGGAAGGGGAGGTATACGCGCGGACAGATCTTCGGTTCGGACATCCATGGTATTGTAGAGGATGTCGTCAGGAAACGTCTTCCGATGATCCGCAGGGACGAGGTGGAGAAGGGGTTCGGTCTGGACCCGGACAAGGTCGGATCCGCGGAGGACGATCTCGATTCGGTGAAAACGATGATGACCGTTGCGGACCGTACCCAGGGGCCCGTGTGCTCCGAAATGGAAACGGTGATCGAAAAAGGATGGGGTGCTTTCGTGGACTCGTTGGAAAAGGACCATCTCAGATACCTTTGCAACCTATTGGACGGGATATCGATGGAACGTGACGTCCGTGTGGAAGATAGGATAAACCTCGTCGCTGTCGAACGTCTCGGTGAGCCTGTACTTGACGATGAAGGGATCGCGGGGGAGTATCTCTGGCACATCAGGAACATCAAACATCCGTTTCCTCGTCGAATTTTCCACATATGTACAATCAACAGACCTAGGATACCATATAGTGCGATTTTTACGATTTTTCCCACAATCAATCTTTTATACGACCGTTGTTCGGGGTAAAACATTTACCAATAAGGGATGTTTCTCAATAACGTCTCCATAGTTATGGTGATAATATGAAAACGACAATGATGGCAACGGTATCGTTATTCCTCGCGATCGTCGGTCTTACGATCGTGGCGACATCGGTCGATGCGGATACTTCCGACGATTGGATGTACAGCCTCGAAGAAGACGGCGCGGTGATAGACGGATACGCAGGTACGGATGCGGAGATATACATCCCGTACGAAATAGGTGGAAAACCGGTCGTAGCGATAGGTACGAACGCGTTTTTGAAGAACAAGACGATAGTCTCCGTGAGCATACCTTCCACGGTCAGGGAGATCAGGGACAGTGCGTTCGACAGGAGCTCCGTCTCCACAGTGGTGTTCGAGGACGAAGGTCTGGACTTCATAGGGAACCAGGCCTTCTACAAATGTACGGAGCTGGTCTCCATCGAATTCCCGGAGTCCCTCCAGGATATAGCCAAAAGGGCGTTCAAGGGATGCACTTCTCTGGAAAACGTCAAGATGCCTTCCAAGATGAACAAGATCGCGGCCGAGGCCTTCTCTACATGCACCTCCCTGAAATCGATAACGATCCCGGCGGAGGCCAACGTGAATTCGGAAAACGTGTTCAACGGATGCACCTCGCTTTTGGAAGTGATCGTCGACGAGGACGTTTCATACATAAGTTCCGCCACGTTCCCCAATCACAGGTTCTACAGCGTGGACGGAGAACCCCTTACCGACAGGAACGGGCTCAAAGGACGTACGTTCCACGGTGTCTCCACCGAGGTCATGGTGGCAGACCAGCCCTGTATGGCGTATTTCATCTCAGATGGAGAGGTTTTCGGAATATACGACGGACCTGTCGGGACCCCCATCGTCGTCCCTGACGAGGAACCCAGGCGTGCAGGTCACACATTCGTAGAATGGAAAGGGTACATCGAAGGGATGTTGCTGACCTGCGATATCGTCTTCGAGGCCGTGTTCGACATCAACAGCTATACCATAACGTTCATGGCCGATGGGGAGACGGTCTCATCGGACAGATACGAGTACGGCACTGTGATCGTACCTCCGGAAGCCCCCGATAAGGAAGGTTACGACTTCGTGGCCTGGTCCGGTTTCACGGAAGGCATGACGGTCACCAGGAACATGACGTTCTACGCCGAATACGATGTGGAGAAGTACATGGTGGCGTTCCTCGTGGACGGGGAACCCTATTCCATATCCTATAAGGAGTACGGGGCGTTGATCATACCTCCCGGCTCTCCCGAGAAAGAGGGATACACGTTCGTGGGATGGAAGGACTATGTCAGGGGAATGACCGTTCCCGACCACAGCGTGACGTTCGATGCGATGTTCGAGGCGTTGGTCCTCACTCTGACCACCGTGGTCCTCGGCGAGGTCACGGAAACCCCTGTGCAGTACGGGGACATCCCTGATCTTCCCGCCCCCTCCGTGGAAGGATACAATTTCGACGGATGGTACCTGGACCCCGCCTATTCAGAGGAGTATATCCCGGAACCTGTCTCCGACGATCTGACGCTCTATGCACGCATGGTCCCTGCAGACCCTTCGGGTTCGTGCGGAAGGGACCTATTCTGGACCATGTCCAACGACGGTGTGTTGACCATCTACGGTACCGGTGACATGTATTCCTGGGATTTCTCCACCAATATCGTCCCCTGGTACGGATACAGGTCCGAGATAATGAAGGTGGTCGTCTGCGAAGGTGCCACCTCAATAGGGCGCTACGCGTTCCATGAATGCGATTCGTTGGTATCCGTCTCGATTCCGTTCACCCTCAATTCGATATCGGACGGGGCCTTCTTCAAATGCTACAGCCTCGTGGAGGTCTTTAACGACAGTCCCCTCAAGATCTCTCCCGGACATTCCGATAACGGACACATAGCGAGATACGCCGTGAACATCTATTCGTCGTTCGAAGGCGGTTCGATACTGTACGAAACTGTGGACGATGACGGATACGTATACATCTTCATGGACAGAGGCGACATCCATTTCCTCGTGAAATCCACGAAACGCGAGGGCGATGTGTTCCTCTCCGACGCCCTGTGCGACGGTACCGCCTATACCTTGGGGGTATACCAGTACGCGTTCTACGGATGCAGTTCCCTTCGGACGGTGACCTCGCCGTATGTGACCGCGATAGACTCCTATGCTTTCCAGGACTGTACTTCTCTCTACCTGGTTGACATGCCCGCCCTGAGATCGATCGGAACATCCGCGTTCTATAACTGCATGGCCCTGACCTACGTCTCTTCCACATGCATAGAGGTCGTCGGTGCCACCGCGTTCTTCCGTTGCAGCTCGCTCGAGATGCTGGACCTGCCAATGGTCGAGTATATAGGCAATTACGCCTTCTCCAGATGTTCGTCCCTCAGGGAGGTCGATCTTCCGTCCGTGTCCTCGATAGGGGATACCGCGTTCAGCGGTTGCACTTCCCTCATCCGTCTCAGCATCGGCGACGTGTCAGACAAAGGCATCGGGGCGGTGTCCATGGAGATCCTCGGTGCAGGTGAGACCGTGAGCTATTACTTCGTACCCGCCCGTACAGGCACCATGGTCGTCACCACCGCGGGTTCCTGCGACACCTACGGTATGCTCGTATATGCCGACGGTACTTTCGTCATGGATGATGACAGTGGTGACATGCGCAACTTCATGATCGTCTTCGATGCGGTCGCAGGTATCGGATACACCTTGGAGGTGGGTACCTATTCCGTTTCTGACGACAATGTGTTCTGGACCATGTTCGAGGAAGGGACCTTCGTATGTCCCCTCCAGTCCACTGTCTATCTGGGGAACGGAGCGTTCCAGAACTGCACCTCCCTGGAATACGTGTCCCTAGGCCCCGCGGTGTCCGTCATAGGCAGGGACGTGTTCAACGGGCTCGTGTTCATGGTAGGCGGATCGGTGGTCGAGCCCACCTGTGACAACCTCGCAGGAAGGACGTTCACCGGTAACGGGGACCAGGTCCTCCGTGCCGAGAATCCGGACGTCCACACCGTGACGTTCTACTTCGGAAAATACAACCTGGTCTACACGTTGGTCCACGGATCCCCTGTGGAACTTCCGGCTCCCGTCCCATCCGACATCCATTCCGATGGAAACGTCCTCGTCTTCAACGGTTGGAACGGTTATCACGACGGTATGGTGGTGGAGTCCGACCTAGTCTTCACCCCTTCGTTCAAGGTGGAAGGGTCGTACGAGGTCACCGTGATCTACGGAGACGGTTCTTCCGAAACCCTGTACGTATCGCCCGGAGAGACGGTCGTACCTTCCAAACCCGTCCATAGGTTCTATCTCGATGAGGAAAGGAACGTGTCCTGGCCTTCGTCGTCCAAGGTGTTCCACGACCTCGTCCTGTATGCGGACGCATACTACTCCGGAGCCGCAGGGGAGACCGCCTACTGGTCGTTGGACCTGTCTACGGGAACTCTAAGGATATACGGCGAGGGTAAGACCTACAACTGGTCTGTGAAGACCACGCCCTGGTACCAGTACAGGGGAAGCATAACGTCCGTGGTCATCGACGAAGGCATCACATCGCTCGGATCGTATGCAGTCTACAAATATTCCCACGTCACAGACATAACCGTGTCCGACACGGTCGAACATGTGGGAAAATACGCCTTGGTGTCGTACGTCCTGGAACATCTCCGTGTAGGGTCCGGACTGTCTGACCTGGGGCTCAGAGGATTCCATGGGATGACCCTATACGACAACGGGAACGAACGTACCGTGAAGGTGGACAATCTTCGTTCCAAGGAGTATATGGGCATGTCCGGGGCCTTGGACCTCGTCGCCATCAGAGGCATCGCAGGGGATTTGTCATGGACCATCGACTGCAACGACAAGACCCTTATAGTGTACGGCGAAGGTTCCACCGGAAACTGGACCGCGACCAGTGCACCCTGGTACCAGTACAGGGGATACTTCGAGAACGTCTTCGTCGGAAAAGGTGTGACCGAGATAGGGGACTTCGCCTTCTATTCCTATTCCAAGGTGAAGACCGTGGTCTTCGGAGACGATGTGGTCAGGATCGGTAAGAACTGCATCAGAGGCTGTCCTTTGGAGAAGGTCACTTTCGGGGACGGACTTTCCGTCATAGGTTCCAACGCCCTTACCGGATACGTCTTCATGACCATGGAAGGTAAGGAACTGAAACCTTCGGTGAAGAACCTTGCAAGCCACACGTTCGTTGGTAACGGCGGATCCATGGTCCGCGTGGTCTGAAACATTTTGGACGGGGGTGGCCCTTACGGACCCCTCCCGTCTGTGAAAATTCAATCCTTGTTCCTGATGATGGTGACAGGGCAGGATGCGCCGACCATGACGGCTTCGGCGACACTTCCGTTGAAGAGTTTCTTGAGACCTTTGCGGCCTTCGGTACCCATGACGATGAGGTCGTAGAGACCGGACATCGCATTGATGGAATCTACGGGGCTTCCTGAACCGATCTTGACGTCGGCGGTGATACCTTCTTTCCTGCACTTCTCGGCGACCTTCTCGGCGAGCTCCTTGGCGTTGGGGATGACCTTGGACTCGACGGAGAACACGGTGATCGAAGAGTGGGTGTGCTGGGCGGTTCCGATGGCGAGGTCTATCGCCTCCTCGTGCTCGTTCGCCACGGGGAGAAGGATCTTCTCGAGCCTCTGGGATCCGGACTTGAGGGTGAGGATGGGGCAGAAACTGTTCTCGATGGTCTTTTCAGCGGTACTTCCGATGCGTCCTCTTCTGAGGCCGGTCTTTCCGGTGACCCCCATGATCATCATGTCGTATTTCGCAGAGTATTCGGAAAGGACCATGTACGGGACACCTTCGACCATCAGGGTCTCGCATTCCACACCGTACTCGGCGGCCTTTTTCTTGGCGACGTCTAGGATGATGTCACCTTCGGTCTTGAGAAGGGCACGGGTACCGTCTTCATCGACGACACCGAACCTCTTGTTGTACATGGTGATATCGAGAATATAGATGAAGGTCAGTTTGGAATCGAACGCATCCCTGGAGTGGAATGCAAGATCGATGGCGACCTCCGAAAGGGGGCTTCCATCGACGGGTACCAGAATGTTATTGAACTGCATATCATCACCTTTGTAGGAGTATATGTCCATCGTTCTACATATTAATATATACATGCTGGTCGATTAATCCATAAATGAATATTATAGTTCATTTCGATATTTTTATATTAAATATAGGGTTTTAAAATTTTGATGATTATTGACATCCGCGACGGATGACAACGCGGTGGATCCTCACACCCTTCTCAACGAACTGCATCTCGTAGTCGGTCATCACGTTCCATTCAGGGTTTCCGTTCACATGAAGGTCGTAATCGATCTCTTCGGTGATCCACCCTTCCGATACCGCTTCCTTAAGGGAGAAATCGAAAAGAGGTGTGTTGTCCGTCTTGAAGACTATCTTTCCGTTCTCTTTAAGGACGATGTCGTACTTCTGCAGGAAGTGTGCGGATGTAAGCCTTTTGTTGGCCTTGCTGACCTTCGGCCACGGGTCCGAGAAATTGAGATGGATCTCGTCGATCTCGTGCTCTTCGAACATACCTGTGAGGAACTCAGCATTGATGCGTATGAACCTGACATTGGGGAGTTCCAGTTCCTCTGCTTTCTTGACCGCACGGTACAGGGGGTTGGAATAGAGTTCGATACCTACGAAGTTGATCCCGGGTTCGCGTGCGGCATATCTGGTGAGGTAGCTGCCTCTCCCTGTGCCGATCTCTACGATGAGCGGATTGTCATTTCCGAACACCTTGGCCCACTTTCCTTTCCAGGACATGGGGTCGGATATGCAGTAATCGCTCTGATCGATGTATTCGTAGGATCCTTTGATGCATCTCAAACGCAAGGTATCGGTCAGAGTAAGTATCGGTGGTACTTGATTATGTCCGAAGATGGTGTGGGACTTCGGGCGATGGGTTCCGGTTAGGTGGACGAGTCCGTAGTGGAATCGACTGTTCTATAATGTCCCATCTTCCCGTTCCAGAGGTACATCCTTCACCCGATTTTTCCCACTATATGGATGTTTGAACATATATTTATATTACACTTAAATGTAATATTATTAATAAATGTAATATACCTTGTATGCATTGTACGTGTATGGCAGACCGTCTCACCCACGACAAGGTAATGATCGCATGTGTGACCAGGGAGGTCACCCTCATAGTCCAACCCGCTATCGACAACAACGTGGACCGTGTCCATCTGATCCACTTTGTGAAGAAATCCTCTGACAAAAGCGACCGTTCCGACCTTTACCAGGAGTTCTACGATGAGAACGAACGTCGTCTTAAGGAGAATGGCATCGAGGTCGTGGAACATTCGGACGCCGCCGTTTACAATTTCCGTGCCATGATGGCGGAAATCTACTCTATACTCCTGGATGAAAAGAAGAACATGAAGAGCCAGGTCTACGTCAACCTTTCCGGGGGGACATCAGAATACACTGCGGCCGCCGCCATAACCTCGATGATGTTCGAGGACGTCGAGATATTCACCGTGGGGAAGAGCTATGAGGGCATGACGGAGAATTACGAGCAGATCCGTGAGAGCTGCATGAAGGATGGACGTCTTGTGGGCAGTTGTGTGAAGATATCCGGTACCTACAACATCGACAGATTCCCTATCGAGGTCCCTGACCGCAATCTCTTGAAAGCCTACAAGGTCTACTGCACCATGGCAGACAACGGACACAAGGTATCCAACACCGCCGTCATACGCAACCTCATACTGAAGGACATATGGATGTCCAGAGGGGATATGGAGACCGGTTCGGTGATAAAGGGTACGTCTGTGGAACTCGAGGATCCCGCCAAGGGATATGCATGTCCCAGATCCCATGAATTCGAATATGCCAGAAGGCAGAGGGGTGAAGCGGTGCAGTATTTCCGCAACTACGTCAGCGAATGGTTGGCCAAGGGTTGGATAAGGCAGATCAACAAGACGAAAAGGTACATGATCACTCCCGAGGGGAGGAACGTCCTCGAGATATTCTGTCCATCGAAGGTCATGGCGTACGACAAGGACGATATCGCCGTACAGGTGGAGAAATTCTGTACGGACTGACATTGCACCGTACCGTAATGTTTTACACAACCCCGAAGTGTGAAACAACAGGAAAAAACGGTATATCCGTCCAATGGCATGTATGCTCATGTCAGATAAACTGACCTACGAGAACATCGACCCACGCAGCAGGTCATTGATAATGCTCGGTCTCGCGATCGCGATGCTGGCGGCCTGTTTCGACGGTACCATCACCACCACTTCGGGTCCTGTGATCGCTAGGGTTTTCGATTCCTTCGATATGCTGCCTTGGTTGACGGTGGCATACCTGTTATGTGAGACCGTGATGGTCCCCCTTGCGGGTAAACTGTCCGATCTGTACGGCAGGAAAAAACTGTTGAACATAGGACTTGTGGCGTTTATGGCCAGTTCGCTGTTGGCCACGTTCTCCCCTAGCATGGAAGTGCTCATCGTCGCACGTGCCGTACAGGGTATCGGAGGAGGTATCCTCATCCCCGTGTGTACCGCGGCCGTATCCGACCTCTACGCCCCCGAGACCAGAGGAAAGATCCAGGGTGCCATCGGTGCGATCTACGGTATAGGTATGGGTGCAGGCCCCCTCATAGGCGGTGCACTCTGCAGCATCTCCGATCTCGGATGGCATATCTCGTTCTTCATCAACGTCCCCATAATCCTGGTGATCTTCGCCCTCTGCAAGAGGCCGTTCCCTGGAATGATGGACGATGGAAAGAAGCCCACGATCGATTACAAAGGTATCGCACTTCTTTCTGCGGCACTCATCATGACCATAGCATTTTTCGAGAGTATCGGAAAAGCGTTCGATATAGTCAGTATCGAGTCCTTTGTAATGGTCCTGGTGATCTTCCTTTTGTTCGGATCGTTCTTCAGTGTAGAATCCGTGGCAGCGGAACCGATCATCGCCCCCCATGTTCTCAGGAACCCCACCGTAAGGTCAGCATCCTTGTTGTTGCTCATATTGGGATTCGCAATGGTCGGAGACGAGCTGTTCTCATCCATGTACATGCAGAGGGTCGTCGGATTCTCGGCCATGGAAGCAGGAATGTTCGTCGTCATCATGGTCATAGGCATGTCCATAACGTCATCCATTGCCGGCGCTACCATGGGCAGGACCGGATACAAACCTTGGATAGCGGCCGGGCCTGTGCTCATGGGTCTTGGATTCTTCCTATTGTCCTACATCACCCCTGAATTCAACGCGGTGGAGTTTGCCGCCGGTGAGTTCCTGTTCGGGGCGGGAGGAGGGTGTCTCATAGCATCCCTTATGACCGCCGTCCAGAACAGCTGTGACGAACACGAGGTCGGTATGACCACCTCCGCCGTATCCATGTTCAGGAACATCGGTTCCACCGTAGGTTCCACCGTGTTCACCCTGATCGTCAATGCGATCGTCTACACCGAGGCCGTCGGGACCCCTGCGGAACCTTACAGGGACATGGGTATCGGTATCCTCAACGTGCTCGGATCGGTCAGCGAGACCGTGGGTGAAGCTATCAAGCTGGTCTTCACGGACTCCGTCGGATATGCGTTCGGTGCCGGAGCACTTGCTCTGCTCGTTGCGACCGTTATCGGGTTCAGGTTCAAGATTGTTCGGACTTCTCATACAAAGAACGCTATTGAATGTGAAGAAAATTGATTTTTTTGCCGGGGGAAACCCCGGTATATAGTCAAATATAGTCTTATATTATATACCAATGGGATTATTAGTTAGTTAATAATTATTGATTTAATAATATTATAAATTAAATATTATCATTTAATTATTAAATTATTTAAAAAATTATAATTTTTAATAATCAAACAACTAATAAATCTTCAATATGTAATAATTGTAAATTAATTATTTTAGAAGTATGCATCACAGGCATGATTCATTTACTAATGTGGTATGGGTAGTCTTAGATTAGAAATCTTGATATTTCAATTCACACACCCGTGAAGGGTGTGACACTCGCCTCGTCCCCAAGGTCATACATACGATGAATTTCAATCCACACACCCGTGAAGGGTGTGACCCGCCTGCAAATCGACCGCGATAACCGTCACGATATTTCAATCCACACACCTGTGAAGGGTGTGACGTTGACCGGTCCGGAGTTGCCGACGGAGTGGAAATCATTTCAATCCACACACCCGTGAAGGGTGTGACGCAAAGACACCCTGTATTTCCTTGCGACATCCCAATTTCAATCCACACACCCGTGAAGGGTGTGACCCATCGCCAATGCGATGCCGAGCGTGGACTTTCCCATTTCAATCCACACACCCGTGAAGGGTGTGACGTCCAGGGACGAGGACAAACCCAAAAGGCCCAGGAGATTTCAATCCACACACCCGTGAAGGGTGTGACCGCAAGATGGTACCATTCGGGGAACTTCATCATCATCATTCGGTTTTATTAGGTTTTTAAGCTAATTGTAAGTTGGATGTTTTTCTTATATTTATATTTCATTTAAATGTAATAAATGAAATATATACAATATATTTGAATCAATAGATTTTCTATAGATTCGTTTAAACAGAATGCGTATTCGTACAATTGTGAAGATCTCATGTGTATGACATTGAATCATGTATGCGTTTTGTATTACCTTTTTATAAATAGTATGTTCTGATTATTACTATTTTTAAAGAAATATTATCAATAATATCGATTAAATAGTAGCTAAATCATTGAAAAAACATGGATAAGAAGGTGATGGCGATTTCGTTCGCGATCCTTGCAGCGGTGTTCTACGCCGTGAACGTTCCTATGTCCAAGATCCTCCTTGAGCATGTGGGTCCCTCTATGATGTCTTCATATCTCTATCTCGGGGCCGGAGTAAGTATGGGCGTGTTGTATTTTTTCACCAAGGGCAGGATCCCTGAGCAGGAACATCTCTGTAGATCGGACTTGAAGTACACGGTCGGAATGGTGTTGCTCGATATCGCCGCACCGATCCTTCTGATGTACGGATTGATGATGACCACTCCAGAAAACGTATCCCTCCTGAACAATTTCGAGATCGTCGCAACATCATTGATCGCGTTCACGATCTTCAAGGAAGCTATCAGCAGGGAGCTTTCCATTGCGATAATCCTGATCCTGATCTCCGGTATGATCCTGTCCTATGAAGGTTCGGAAGGTCTTGTTTTCAATGCCGGTTCCCTTTGCGTTATCGGCGCATGTATCTGTTGGGGTCTGGAAAACAACTGTACGCGTGCGATAAGCGAGAGAAGTTCCACCGAGATCGTGACCGTGAAGGGACTTTGTTCCGGTACCGGGTGTTTCATCATTGCATTGGCTACGGGGGAGGTCGTTCCCGAGGTCATGTATGTTTTAGCCACCATGGCATTGGGAGTCGTCGCATACGGGCTCAGTATCAACCTCTATATCAAGGCCCAGAGGCACATAGGTGCGGCCAAGACCGGGGCCTATTATTCGGTGGCACCGTTCATAGGGGTCTTTTTCGCTTTGTTGATATGGGGCGAGGTTCCTGGAATCTCGTTCTTCATCGCATTTATCATAATGGTCCTTGCCACGGTCCTTGTGATCAAAGATTCGCTGGGGTGGACATGGTCTGGAAACAGACCTTCGGCCCAGGACGATCTCGATATATGATCCGGTCGGACCTCTTGTCGGGGATCACGGCAAGAGGTTCGATCACCCATTCGATGGACAACGATCCACAATCCGTTCTTTTTTGAACCTTCGCGGACCAAGATGCCCCTTTTCCTCAGGGAATTAATGGTGGCGATGATTCTGTATTCGCTCGATCCTGTCTTTTCGGCCATGCGACTTATAGGAAGCGTTGGGTCTGTGGAAATGAGGTCTAGCAGTATCATTTCGTCCGAGGTCATTGCACCTATCGGTGTTTTCGGTGAATTGACCGGTTTACGTAGGAACTGGAACGTAAACGAGTAATCGTCCTGGGCATAGGTGTATCCTATCCCTGTGGCCGAACACACGGTGAACACCCGATGGAATCCGGTTCCGAACGCATCGATGGATCTGTTGAGGTACAATGCATTGGCGATCAGGGGATTACGGAGATAGGACGGTGACGATCCTTCTGCATACGATAAGGGATCCTTCCCTTCTGGAAGACCGCCGGGGTTGCTTATGCTGAGCCGTTTCGGGGTGAGGAATATCTCGTTATACGGCTGCGATCCGTATTTCATATGGGCGAAGCTGTTGATCACGATCTCCCTGATCGCTTCGGTCGGTATCTCGGGGGTTTCCATCCTTTTCAGACCTATGATCTCTGCGGACCAGTGGATGTTCGAGCGGATGTATTTCAGGGCTTCCTCTATGCATTCGAATACGTTACCGTCAAACTGTTTTATATCGGAAAATCCCAGGCGTTCATCCGTGTTGAATATCGCCAGTTTCAGTTTCAACGGTTTTGACAATGAGAACAGATAGTAGCCGGCATTGTTCAGTTCGTTCTCGGAATACATTAGTCCGAGCTTGGACAAGGTCGTTTGTGTATCACGGTAGAGGTAATCCAAACGACCTGTTTCGTTACATTGGTCTATGAAGTCGATCAGACGTGATTCGTCTACGCACTCAAGCGTATGACCGGAACGTTGTTGTTCCCACCTGTTCTGGGTGTCTCCAGATCTTTCAAATGCTTGGCGAAGTTGCAGAGGAGTCATCTGTAAGTCTTCGTCATCTGAACGGATGTAGTATCTTCCAAAAGCGGAATAGGGGGCATCACATCCGCTCACATCCACTTTTATTACTTGACCCCCTTCATGGTTCACAATCGAGATATACGGTGTTACAACGGGTCTTAGGTTATCTCTGACGATTACCGATATGTCTCTTGTCGTATTTTCACCGATCATCATTTTATGGCATATTCCACCGCTGTTATCGATTCCGAAATATACGGTTCCATGACCGTGCTTGTTTAACATCGACGACATGGAGATTACCGATTGTTTCAACTCCTTGGTGGTTTCTTTGAATTCTACTGTTTCGGACTCCCTCATGGAGAGGTAGAGGGTTTTTATTTATTTATCATCTATTATTTATTTTTTAAAAAATAAAAATAAATAAAAATTATTAAAATTAAAAAATACTATTGCATGAAAATATTACCTATAATAATTAGTATTCATTAATAAATAAATAATTTTATCTATTTAATATAAAATTTATTTGTGTCTGTTCGGGAAGGGGCGGCTGAACATCTCGATCTAACTACCCACCTGTATCAAAAGTTCTAGAATCGAAAATTTGATGGTGGAGATATCCCTTGGATCCCTTTGGAGGATAAGACCTATTATACTTTTGAAACGATTTTAGGTAGTTCAGTATGGTCCAGATAAACGACAGTCCGATCAACAACAGCTCCGAAGACCTCCTTCACAGGAAAGACCTTGCAAAATACCTTGCGGATACGATCCGTACCCACGATGTCACCAACAGTTTCTCCATAGCGGTCTGTGGCAAATGGGGTTGTGGAAAGACCTCGTTCCTCAACATGGTCCAAAGCGAGTTCGACGATTCGGAAAAGGTGGTGTTCATCAACTACAATCCATGGATCTACACCAATCAGACCGACCTCACCAAGGAGTTTTTCAACACATTCCTGGACACCATAGACGTCCGCAACAACCTGATAAAGAAATCCAAGAAGGTCATCAATGCGGCCCAGGTGGGGATGAAGGTGGTCGAACCCATCTTCGGATCGAACGCCATATTCAAACAGTTGAAACAGTACATCACCCTTCTTTCCACGGACAATACCGTCACAATGTCCCTCAAGGAGACCAGGAACAGGATATCGGACATCCTGAAGAAGACGAAGTACCGTTTCGTGGTGATCCTCGATGACATGGACCGTCTGGAACGCAACGAGATCGTCATGTTGATAAAACTCGTCAGGACGGTTGCGGACTTCCCCAATGTGATCTATCTTCTGGCCTATGACGAGGACATAATGTCCAAGGCATTGACCACCGACCTTTACGCAGGTGGGGACTATCTCCACAAACTGGTCAACATGAGCATAGATCTTCCTGCGATCGGGGACGGTTTCGTTCCCCAACAGGTCATGGGACACTACAAGGACGTCGTGGGCGATCTGGACGAACGTGCCACAAGGGCGATCCTGGACTCCGTATCCGCGATAGACACGGTACGTGAGATCAATCTGCTCTTCAGGCGTTTCATTTCCGATTATGCCGTTCTCAGAAACCGTATAGATCCGGTGGACCTGTTGGTTCTGGACATCATAGAGGTCAAAGACCGCGATCTGTACAACACGATCAGCGATAACAGGTCGGCCCTTTGCAACGGTCGGCCGGACATGGAGGTTCCGCAGAGGTTGGAAAAACTGGTTTCCATCCTCTTCCCCCGGTATCTCGATGTCTCCGCCGAGATCTCCGAAGGGAAGAGGATATGCGATCCGAAGTATGTGGACGGTTACTTCTGATCGGACCTCAGGAGCTTTCCGTCCACAAGGTCGAAGGTATGTCCCGCGACCTTTTCGGCGGTTCCCAGTTTGGTTGTTCCTGTCGAGTTGTAGAGGAGAAGACCGAGTGACAGTGCGGAATAGGACTTCAGACCGGTTCCGAACTCCACATGTTCCACGTTCAGACAGTCCTTGATGGCGTACTTTCCGAGGACCTCCAGACTGTCCGGCAATACGACGGATACGAGGTTGTCGCATCCGTAGAATGTGAATGCACCGATGGAAACGATTCCTTCGGAGAGCTCCAAGGTCCTGATCAGGTTCCTGTACCCGTACCAGGGGACATCGCTGTTCTTCTCGAACGGGTCCATGGAACCGTTTCCTGACAACGTGAAGCTGCCGTCGGTGACACTCAGGTTCCAGGACAGGCCGTCTATGGAACCACGGACGTTCACAAGGTTCAGGACACCGTCCGATCCGAAATACTCCTTGCCCGCAACCGCGTTGCTGTCGGTCTTCACGGAAACCCCGTCTTCCAACAGGGACATCCCATGGAATCCGCGGAGACCGACGGACGAGATGTTCGTTCCGATGTCCAGGTGTACCAATCCGTATACCGCAACCGCGTACTTTCCGATGGACACCACACTGTCGGATATGACGACATCCGTGAGGTAGGGGTACTTGTAGAAGGCGTATGCCCCGAGACTGGTGATACCGTTCTCTACGACAACGTTTGAGATGTAGTTGCGGTAGGTGTACCAGGGGGCGGTGGTGGCTTTCCAATCATACGTGTCCCCAGTTCCCGAAACGGTCAATGTGCCAGTGCCGAAATCGAGGGACCAGGCGGAACCGTCACCTGCGGTACCGGACGCCTCGTTGACCGCATACACGGTGATGTCCGAGTAGACCTTGGTCGTAGGGGACCAGATATCGGTCATCTCTTCGTCCTTGTAGTATTTCCATACGCGTCCCGGTTCGGAAAGGGCCGATCCGATGACGGTCTCCACATGTCTCACGGTCCCATCGTTGTAGACTATCGTCACGGTACAGACGTTGTCCGCCTTGAAAACCGCCTTTATGACGAGCCCGTCATAGGACCTGAGCCCCTCGTGATAGCCGTCCCATCCGACGAACGTGTACGAGACCCCGTCCACAGTGGGTTTGACCGGGATTATAGGCAAGGGGGAGAGAAACGCGTCGGCAGGAGTCACGACAGGGAGCAGGAGTCCGTCTATGTCGTAGGTCACGACCACGGTACCTGTTGCGGGGATCTCCACGTAGGTGCTGTGATCGCATCTGGAACAGGTTTCGTATGCGTACCATCCGTGCTCGGTAGCGGTCGGTTCCTTGGCCTCATGGTGGACAAGGTCATGTCCCAGTGCGGGTATCACCGTCTGTTTGATCAGGACCTCGCCGCATACGGAACAGTAGTATCCGTCGGAAAGACCGTCCTCGGTGCAGGTCGCAGGGTATCCGGGAATAAGGACCTCGGTATGGGGGAGTCTCTCTATGACGATATGTTCGGATGAAATGACCTCGCCGCACCTTTCGCAGTACACGACGATGTCGTATCCGCCCTCTTCGGAACAGGTGGGGTCCTTCATGTTCTCGATCACAGGTTCTCCGGGCAGATGTCCCAGTGCAGGGATGGTCTCCTGTTCCACCAGCATCTCGCCGCACACGGAACAGTGGTATCCGTCGGAAAGACCGTCCTCGGTGCAGGTCGCAGGGTATCCGGGAATAAGGACCTCGGTATGGGGGAGTCTCTCTATGACGATATGTTCGGATGAAATGACCTCGCCGCACCTTTCGCAGTACACGACGATGTCGTATCCGCCCTCTTCGGAACAGGTGGGGTCCTTCATGTTCTCGATCACAGGTTCTCCGGGCAGATGTCCCAGTGCAGGGATTACCTCCTGTTCAACAAGTATCTCGTCGCACACTTTGCAGTGGGATCCTTCGGTCAGACCGTCCTCGGTGCAGGTGGGTTCCACCCTGGGATCGATGACGGACGTGTGTTTCTCCTTGGGTATCGTGATGGTCTTGCTCGTAAGTTTTTCACCGCACAGTATGCAGTAGGTCACGATGTTGCAACTTCCCTCTTCTGTGCAGGTAGGTCCTACATAGTCTTCCATCACCGCAGGTCCGGGGATATGTTCGAGCTTGGGTATGATCTCCTGTTTAACAAGGATCTCTTTGCATATCTCGCAATGCGACCCTTCGGTCAGACCTGTACTGTCGCAGGTGGGTTCCACCCGGGGGTCGATGACCACGGTGTGAGGCAGTTTTTCAAGGACCACATGTTCCACGGACACGGTCTCCCTACAGACGATGCACACGGTGACGAGGTCGTAGCCCCCTTCCTCGGTGCAGGTGGGTTCCACATGGTTTTCAACATATGGTTCGGATCCGATATGGTGGGTCACGGTGTATACGGTCAGGTCGTTGTATACGGGGGTCTCGGCATCGAACGGCACCGTATAGTCCGGGTCCGTATACCATCCGTGGAATCCTTCGACACCTGCCATAGGATCATATTCAGACAGGGTTTTTCCATATGGTACGTAGACAGTCTCGTTCTCCCCGTCTATATTACATATTACAGTAAAGGTCAACCTCACAAGGTCGCCTTCGTGTCCGATATAGGTGTATCCTGGGATCTCTTCCGATGTCAGAGGTTCTCCGACATGGTCACTGAACGTGAGTCCTTTGAACGCATCGTCGGCCATCGTGGACACTGACCGGGGTACGGTCAACCATGTGACGGCCATACACCCTGCGAACGCTCCCGTACCTATCGATACCGTACCTTCGGGTATGGTGTAGGACGTCTTCGAACCGGGATACAGGACCAAGGTGGTCAGATCTTTGCTGAAAAGCACTCCGTCCACCGAACGGAACGACGGATTGTTGGCGAGTACGTTTATGGATTCGACGGAGGAGCAACCTTCGAACGGACAACCGACAAGGGTCACCAGACTGTTGGGTAAGGAAAGGGATGTGAGGGAGACACAGTCCTTGAACGCACCTTCCCCTATGGTCTTCACGGCGGAGACAGTCAACGACCTTAGGGAAGTACATCCCTGGAAAGAGCTTTTCCCAATCTCCGTGGCGGTCACCACAGTGGCGGTTTCCAGACAGGTGCAGCCATAGAACGCAAAGTCTCCGACATATGCCACGCTTTTCTTTATCGACACGACCTTGAGGACGTCCCTGTACGCATACCAAGGGGCTTCGCCCGCTTCGTAGTCATACATGCCTCCGGTCCCGGAGACGACCATGTCCCCGTTCTCGTATAACGAATACGTCACATCCTCCCCGCATTTCCCTTCGGAAAGGAGCGGGACCTCTTCGAAACCGGTGACCACGACCTTGAGGTCTATGGGGAGTTCGAAATCCCCTATGTACGATTCGTAGCTCAGTACGGTGCCCGAACCTGCAGGGAATACGGGTTTGGGATCGTTGTTGAGCGTTATGGGATTGGAGACCCCGTTCACGGTCATCACCAGGGTCAACCCTTCGGGCGAGGTCTGGAAACCTTCCTTCGGGGTCAGTTGCAGGTAGAACACCGTGAAATCCTCGTTGTAATCGGTGAACACCCTGGAGTATGGGTTTATGGGTCCATCGTACGGTATGACTATGTCGACATGGTGGTCAGCGGCCTCCGTATCGTCTGCGATAGCAACCGATGCGGTAACGGTCACAGCGATCAGGATCGCCACGGCGATGAGTTTCTCTGTCGTCCTCATGATATTCGCTCCTTGGTCGGACTGTACATTTACGGTCCGTAATCGGCTCCATCATTGCGCGATGCAACATAATGTTTACCCGATATCCTTCCAACCGTTATCCATCGCACATAGGGGTACCTTTTTCGGAAAAACCGATACTGGCACATTCGGTCACTTTCGGCGACCTCCCCCGATTCCGCTTATATACCGTTCTTTGAATCCGGAACATATGGAAGACACCGTCCGTATGGCATTCGATGCACTGTTGGAGCCGTTGGTATCGTTCGAACGTGATGTTATGCACAGACATCTCGGAAAGGACGACGTCCCAAAGGACATGGGCGGTGCATTGTTCCTTCTACGTTCTGAGTGGAGGATATTCCGCCATTATCTGGAGGACAGAAGGTACGGACGTATCGCAGCCGATCTTTTGGACGCATGGAACGTCATATCCAACGGGAAGGATCCCGGACACGGTGTCGAGAAGAAAGTGAAAGAGCTCTGCGGTGCGATGGATCCGACGGCCGCGGAACGGATCGAAGTGCCTGTCGATATAGTCGGAACATCGGATGAATGGTCGATGGTGGAGGAAAAACAGGTGTTCCCCCGCACAGACGCGCCTGTGGATGTAAGAAGGGCCGTGGCGGCCTGTATCCGTTCCGCGGAGGATATGCTTGTGTTCGACGAGATGCTCCCCCATGGGGACAAGGGACAGGACGCGGTCGTATCCGTGGTGTCCTATACCGTCACGGGCGATTCGGACCTGATGCTTTCGTTGGACGGGATGCTGTCCGACACGGGTTCGCACCAATTGGTGATAAACGGGAGGCAGGTTCCCCGCGGGGAGGTGGAGTTCCCGTTCTATGACCGTGAATCGGGTCTTCTCGGGGTACACGTGTCGCCGGAGACCGTCAGCAACCTGCTGTCCCTTCGGAATCCGGAGATAAGGATCGTCAGCAATCTGTCGTTCCTCATAGAGAACGTGGTCGGGTTCTACAAGACCTATGGGGACAGGATCGGCTATGCGGACAAGGTGGATCCCATCCCCATACCCGATCTCACAGGACCCACTCCCTCGCAGAGGGTGGCCGTGGAGACGGTATTGGGTTCCAAGTTGGCGTACATATGGGGTGCCCCCGGCACGGGAAAGACCCAGATGGTCCTGGCGACCTCGTTGGTGGCCTGTATGGAAGCGGGGGAGAGGGTGGCTATAGTCGCACCGACCAACCTTGCAGTGGAACAGGTCCTCCGCGGCCTGGTGACCATGGTACGCAATGACCCAGTACTTGGAAACGTCATCGATCCCGGAAGGGACATAGTACGTCTGGGGACCGCTTCCGACGCGTTCCTCGAGGAGTTCCCGGAGGTCTGTGAGAACAGGTCCGTCGAAGCCCTGATCGAAAAGAAGAAGATGGAGCTCTACCGTCTTTCCAACGTCCCCTTCGAACGTGACCTCGATACGTTGATAGGGCTTACAGAGAAACTTCTGACCGGTGAAGGCGATCCGATAGATGTGTACCGTATCCTCGCTATGCACGGCAAGGACGACGAAGCGGACCTTTCGGACAGGAGAGGCATAGAATCCTTCCTTGGAAGACTGAAGACCTTCCCCCGTTCCGAATATGCGGATTGGACCGATGAGGCAGTGGACCTGGTCTCCAGACGTCTGGACCAGGATATAGACCGTCTGTTCGTACAGACCTTGACCGGTACCGACAAAGACCCCCGTATCGTCGCCTGCACTCCCCATGTGTACATTTCCAGGTTCGTACCGAGGACCGTGAACGAACCTTTCAGGAAGAAGTTCATCGCCGACCGTATATTCCTAGATGAGGCGGGATACTGCAGTGCCATTCTGGCGATGACCCTCATGGCGAACCGCGTCCCGTTGATCATGCTCGGAGACCATATGCAGTTGCCTCCTGTGTGCCCTGTGGACGAAGAGGTCATAGCGAAGGTCCGTTCGAAGTATCCCAGACAGTTCTCGGAAGGTCTGATGGAGATGTGGTACCTGTGGGACCTTCCCGCCACATACATAGACACGTTCCTATGCCGTAACCCTACGGCCATAGCACAGATACACAAGTCCAAGCTCCCTCCCCTGGCACATGAGATGCAGGTGAGGGTTCTGAGGGAATCGTACCGTTTCGGAAAGAACCTCGCAGAGGTGTTGGACCGTGTCGTCTACCATAACGGTATAACCGGTGCCTCGGGAAGCACGTTGGACATCCAATGCATAGACGTTCCCGGCCCTGCAGAGGGATACGTGATGTCCCAGTATGACGGTACGGAAAGGGTACGTAGGGCGAATCCGAACGAGGTCACGGCCATTGTGGAGTACCTGGACCGGAATCCGATATGTCCCGAGGACGTATGCGTGTTGACCCCTTACTCCGAACAGGTCTCCGAACTCAAACACGCCCTTCCGAAATACGCGGAGGACAGTATAATGACGGTCCACCGTTCGCAGGGAAGGGAATGGAACACGGTCATCCTCAGTGTACAGGACGGGGAACATATGTCCTCCACGTCCGAACCGTTGAGGTTCACAAGTTCCAAAGGCATCGGACTGAACCTCATCAATACCGCCGTATCGAGGGCGAAGAAACATCTTGTGGTCGTCTGTGACAGAAGGTTCTGGTCCAAGATGGAGGGCGAGCTCATAACGGAACTGATACGTGCGGCCGAACCTTCAGAGCCCTATGACATCGAATGATATGATGGCGGTACCGAGGGTCGGGTCCGTGATGCCGTAGGTTTCCTTCAGAAGATTGTCGGTAGACGGGGACGGAAGCATCGAGATCGCATCGCATACGTTCTCCTCCTCGCCTATGCAACGCAGATACTGCGGTTGGAGGACGACTCTCGTCCCTGCACCCGTATCGAAATCCTCCGTGACCGCGAAGTCGTCCGAGATCCAATACAGGTCCGAACGGCTCTCGTATGCGGCCTTGTCCTCCTCGTTCACGATGAACCCGACGGTCTTGTTGCGGTAGTCCTTGAGGACCACGTACTGTACGGGGGAGGGATCGAATATGCCCGAAGTGGTGACGAACACGTGCAGTCCGCGTTTTTTGGATTCGGAAAGTGCCAGGTTCTCCATAGGCATCCCCGACATGGTCTTGACGGTGGCCTCTTCCTCGAAGGCTTTTCTGATGGTCTCCCTGTCCATACGGTGGACGTCGACTATCCTGTCGTTCTTCAAGAGCTTCGATATCACCGCTTCTATGGCGAGGTCGTCAAGGTCCGTCTCCTCCTCGTCTATCCATGGAGGTCTGTCGAAGGACACCATAGCGATGTCGCCTTGCAGAAGGTACATTTTCCTGACGAGTTTCGACGTCTTCGGTGAAAGATACATGAACACAGGTTCGTAGATTCCGTTCGGTCCGCCCAGTGTGGCAGGTTCGTACGGATGGACCACGGCCTTCAGATGGTCCTTGTCAGGTACCACAAAATAACCTTCCGACAGTTTTACAGCTTCTTCGGGGATTCTTTTGTCTATAGGTCCTCCGATGATGTTCCCATGGTCGTCCTCGACCGTGACGAGGTTGTATCCATGAGGGGTCAGGGGCTCGTTCAAGGATACCAGGACATGCATGGACTTTTTGGACGATTCGGTGAGGGCATCGTTCTGGACCTGTAGCCCCATCAGGCTGTGGAAGCTCTTCTCTTCGCGGACGATGTTGCGATATTCGGCATCGGAGGGGCATACGGCCTTCTCGACCTCATCCATAGCTTCGAGACATGATATCGCATGGTCCAACGGGTCCATAGGGATGTATTGTCCAATGACTAGATAATCTATCTGGATTGCCCTAAGTATATAACTATCGTTAATCAATTTTTATCGAAATTCGTATAATCAATTAATCGAAATTCGTATAATCTATTTATCGAAAAACGATTAATAATAAGATGCAATCAGTTCGAACATGATGACTCCCTATTATCCACGCACTGTCGATTCCGAATTGGAACAGGTTTTGAGCGTAATGGGGGCCGTTGTCATAGAAGGTCCTAAATGGTGTGGGAAAACAAGGACCGGTCTCGAAAATTCAAAAAGTGCCGTAAAGTTGCAAGATCCGGACAACCGCAGTAGGTTCACTCTGATGGTAAACAACAAACCATCCTCTCTTCTGGAGGGGGAGACCCCCCGTCTGATCGATGAATGGCAGACCTACCCCGTGTTATGGGATGCGATCAGATTTGCTGTAGACGAACGTGGGGTTCCTGGCCAATTCATTCTGACCGGTTCGAACAGTCCTTTGAGCAAGGAGGACAGATCAGAGATTCACCATAGCGGGACGGGACGTATAGGTCGTATCAGGATGCGTCCCATGTCTTTGTTCGAATCGAACGATTCCAAGGGGAGCGTTTCCTTGAAAGATCTCTTCAATGGAAACCATGGTTTCTTTGATGAATCCCCTCATTCGTTGAAGGATGTCGCATCCCTTGTGTGCCGTGGCGGGTGGCCAGCTACAATAGGTATGGGGGATGAGCAGGCAATTGAGTCGGTAAGGCAATATTATCTCGGTCTGACCGGCTCAGACATCTCGGAGATAGACGGAGTAAATCGTAAGACCGACACCGTCAAAAGACTGATGAAATCTATCGCTCGCAACACCTCATCGCCCGTGGGGATCACAGCGATCTCGGAAGACATGGCCGATGGGATAGACGGCAGACATGAAACCGTGTTGACCGTCCGTAGCTATCTCAACGCGTTAAAAGGGTTATTCATAGTGGAAGAACTTCCAGGTTGGTCCCCCGACATGCGTTCCAAAGTCCGTGTGAGGTCTACGCCTAAACGCAATCTCTGCGATCCGTCATTGGCTGCCGTGGCACTTGGTTGCGGTCCGGACAGACTCATCGAAGATCCATCGACCTTCGGTCTACTTTTCGAATCCCTGTGTATCCGTGACCTCAGGGTCTATTCCCAATCCCTCAAAGGGACGGTGTACTACTACCAGGACGAGACCAAGTTCGAAGTGGATGCAATAATAGAACTTTTGGACGGAAGGTGGGGGGCTGTAGGGATCAAGCTCAATCCCGATAGGGAGGACAAGGCTGCTGACAATCTCAAGAAGCTTGTGAAGAAAGTGGACACCGTTTCAATGAACGAACCTTCGTTCCTTATGGTCCTCACCGCCACCGGTTTCGCACATCGTCGTGACGATGGTGTGTTGGTGGTACCCATCGGCTGTCTACGTGATTGAACGTCCATTCCCCAATGGCCATAACCAAATAGTGTTACACCGTTCCCGTTGTATAGGTACACCTTCACAGGTGGGTGATCAGTATGCAGAAAATGGTTATGGAAGAGGCCCAGGGTCAGCAGGACCTGCTGTACAAAGCGGTCGAACACATGCAGGACCTAGGTGCGGAGTTCGCGGATGCCAAGTCCCAGTCCGTCAGGAACACCGGAATCAGTTCCGTCAACGGGGAGCTCAGGAACCTTGTCCGCAAAGGTGTGGGCGGGGTCTGTGTAAGGGCATGGATCGGTGGAAGGTGGGGATACGGAAACGTCTCCTCCTTCGACAAGGACGCGGTCATGAAGGCCGCCGAGGATGCGGTCAGGAACGCCGCAGGCGACAAGAGGTCCGACCTGTCCCTCGAACCCGTCGTGGTAAAGAAGCACATGAAGGCCCAGGTGAAGATCCATCCCGATTCGGTGGACCTTACCGAGAAGATCGAGGTCGTACGCGATCTCGACAAGGTGCAGAGCATCGACGAGAGGATCATCAACCGTATCGGTTCCTATTCGGAGGAGATCAAGGACAACTGTCTCGTCAACTCCGCCGGTTCCGACATTTCATGGCAGGAGGTACGTACCCTCTGCAGGGCCATGTCCGTCGCCGCCGACGGTCAGAGGTTCGAAAGATACTACGACGGACCTGACAGCACCCTCGGTTTCGAGGTTGTGAAGGACACCGATATCGAGGCTCTCGGAAGGAAGACCGCACAGGAGGCCATCGCCACCCTCGGCGCCGTAAGATGCCCCTCGGGAAACCTCACGGTCCTTTCCGATCCCATGATCACGGGACTTCTCGCACATGAGGCGATGGGTCATGCCTCCGAAGGTGACGAGATCACCAAGAAACGTTCGTTCCTCACCGACGCCTGCGGAAAGAAGGTCGCATCAGACATCATCTGCATGTACGACAACGGTACCGTCCCCGGTGCCCATGGATCGGTTCCCTTCGATGACGAGGGAACCCCTTCCACCTGTACCAAGATCATCGACAACGGTGTCTACAACGGATACATGCACAGTCTCGAGACCGCATCCCAGCTCGGAGTTAAACCCACCGGTAACGGAAGGGCGGAGAACTTCGGAAAGAGGACCTGGGTCAGGATGACCAACACCTACTTCGGACCCGGGGAATGGGATAAGGACGAGCTCATCGCCGAGACCAAGGACGGTATCCTCACCGACAAGATGGTCAACGGAATGGAGGACCCTGTCGGAGGATGTTTCGAGGCCAAGGCCCTTAGAGGATACATAATCAAAAACGGTGAGATCAAAGACATCGTACAGTCATTCACCCTCACCGGAAAATCCGTGGAGATCCTCCAGACCGTCGACGCCCTTTCCGACGAGGTCGTCCTCGACGGAGGAATGTGCGGAAAAGGTATCGAGGACTGGGTCAGGGTATCTTCAGGAGGACCGTACATGCGTGCAAGGATGATCGTGGGGGGAGGACAGTGAACGGCTACATCACGGAAAAGGCTATGCAGGCCCTTAAGAAATACGACCAGGCGGAGGTATACGTCTCCGAGACCGTCGTCAACACGGTCTATATCGACAATTCGAAGATCAGCAACGTGGAGACCAAGACCGACAAGGGAATGATGTTCCGTATGACCAAGGACGGGAGGATGGGCAAGGCGTCCGTCACCCTCAACGGCCCCGGTGCGGAGGAGGATTGCCTTTCCATGGCCGATTCCGTTCTCCAGTTCTCTCCTGTCAACCACGACATGAATCCCTATGTGTTCCCCAGGTCTGCGAAGATCTCCGTTCCGGACGTGTTCGACAGGAAAGTGGCCGAGATCACCCCCGATGTGCTCAGGGAACTCGCCAAAGGCGTGATCGACAACTGTTCTGTCAACATCCCCAGGGCACAGATCAGGGTTTCCACCACATCGTCCCATGTGATGAACAGCAACGGTGTCGACGTATCCCATTCCAGCACATTGGTCTACGGACATTTCACCTCCATGACCGTCAGGGACCACCCCGGAGAGGGTATCGACACCTTCCACGGGACCCATCTCACCTTGGATCCGGCCCATATCGGAAAGGAGCTTTCCAGGAAGGCCAACGATGCGGCGGTATGTACCGGTTTCAAAGGTACCGAGCAGATGACCATGATCCTCCCTCCCGGAGAGCTCGGGGATATGCTGTTCTCCTCCGTAGGTGATGCTATCGACGGTGAGAACGTGAAGTACGGACGCAGCATGTGGAAGGATTCCGTCGACTCCCCCGTGGCATCCGAGAAGCTCACCATCACCGACGATCCCACGGTCCCTGCACCTCTTTCCTGTGCGTTCGACGACGAGGGACAGCCTACCCAGAAACGTCCCGTATTGGAGGACGGTGTCCTCAGGGGATTCCTCAGGGACTCCTTCTGTGGTGCAAGCACCGGTAATGGAATGCGTAGGTCGAGCGTGGAGGCCCAGGGTGCATACGAGCGTACACCCGTCATCAAACCCCTCAACCTAGTCGTGAAACCCGGAAACCTCACCAGGGAACAGATCATCGAACAGACCGACCGCGGTATCCTCGTGGAGAAGTTCGCGAGCCCCGAGGCCGACGGATTGACCGGAAGGTTCGGTCTCAACGTCAGGTGCGGATACATCGTCCGCAACGGCGAGATCACCGGTGTGGTGAACAACGCCCTTCTCATGGGCAATATGTTCGACTGTGTGAAGAACGTCGACCTCATCGGTTGCGACAGTACGCAGATGGGTGTCATCACCGTTCCCACCATGAGCTTCACCGGAACCGAGCTCGTGGGTAACTGAAACCTCAAAGCGGTCGGAAGGGGATAGACCTTTCCGGCCGTCATATCCAATTGACGGGTACATACGTACGGTCCTGGACTATGTGCGACCGTCGACCGTTCCTAAAATAAACTATGAAACGTTTTCACACCACATCATGAAAGGACGTTCGGTTCTGTTGCTGTTCGGATTGGTCCTGCTCTGTGCAGGGATCCTCGGTTCGTTGCCCGATGATTCCATGGCCTCCGGACAGACCTATAAAATTACCTATGTTATCGATGAAGCCTGCGGTGTCAATTCCCCCGACAATCCTTCGGAATACGAATCGGGGATGAACGTGCATCTGGTCGATGCAGTCCCCCAGGACGGATATGTTTTCGAAGGATGGTATTCCGTCTCGTTTTTCGGATCCTTGGTCAAGAGGGTCGATATCACCCAGGGGGACCAGGTCCTGTACGCCTATTGGTATTACACCTGTCCCATAGTATACGATCTCCAAGGGGGTGTGAACAACGAGGACAACCCCGAGATGTATGATTCGCATGCGGGTCTGAACCTGGGCGATCCCTCGTTCGACGGACGCGGGTTCGGAGGATGGTACACACGCAGTACGATAACCAAGACCACGGCGTCGCCTGTGGACCATATCGAGATATTCGCTGTATGGAACTACACATTGGAATACGATCTACAGGGCGGTACATCCACAGGAACCTATCCTTCCACCTACAACGAGATCAAAAGACCCAGTATCAGGAACCCCGTCAGGGCGGGCTACGAGTTCGAGGGATGGGTGGACGAGAACGGAGACGATGTGGACATCTCCCGTATCAACGGAAAGGACTACGTCCTCACCGCCGTGTGGTCAAAGCTGCCCGGGTACACTATAACCTACCATGACGGTGACACCGTCGTAGGTACCGATACCTATACCAAAGGTGTGGCGAAGACCGATCTCCTCGAGATCGACGGAGGGGACACACGCATGTTCAACGGATGGTGTATCGACGGTGATCATTCCAAGAGGATACTTTCCATCCAGGTCGGTACCGTCGGGGACCTGGACCTTTACGCCTGGTGGATCCCCGTATCCGATGTGGTGGGCCATTATTACACGTTGTCCTATACGAAAACGACCGCCGAATGGTTCAACACAAATACCGAGACCGGAAAGTTGACGGTCAAACACTATCAGTACGATCCGATGAAAGGGTTCTACTCGGTCTCTGTCCTGGACACCTCCGCGGGGATGAACGTGGAGAGCGGTTGGGATTCGGACTCGACCGGAAGCCTTACCTGGACCTATGCGGGAATGGGCGAGTACAAGGGATACCTCTGTGAGGTGTACCGTGGGAGCGGAGGATCGCTTTCCGCCGTCCAATACATCTACGACGGGTGGATCCCGGTCCATATAGAATATTCCTCGAGCTATTTCTCATGGACCAGCAACGCCTCGGTCAGGATCGTCTATGACCTTTTGGAGACCGGGACCTTCGATATAACCGCGGACATCGAGGTCAAAGGTTATGGCGATGTGGGGATCGATGTTTCCGGAAGCGGTCTTTTCGAACCCGGGAGCGAGGTAACGCTTTCCGCGGACATATCCGCAGGTACCGTTTTCAAGGGATGGTACAACGCAGACGGAAAGCTTCTGAGCGAGTCGAAGACCTACACGTTCGCCGTATACCTGGACACGGAGGTCTATGCCCTCAACGACAAGGACCCGGACTTCACCTATTCCTACAAGGAATCGTTCAGGCCGTATGTCCGTGAAGGCCTGACCGATGTCAGTCTGTCCGTCTACTGCACGTCCACGGGAGAGACCGTCGAGTACACGGACGATGTCACATTTTCGTTGAGCACCGGCGGGGAGTACAGGATAACCTATTCGGGAACCCTCGGGGACAACGAATACTACGGTTTCTATATCGTATTCGTGGACGGTGACGTGTTCAGGACGTACAACTGGGACGCACAGAAGGTGAACTATTCCCTGACGGTGTCCATCCTGTATTCTGATTTCCAGAAACACCGTAACGATACCGTCACCAGGTCGTATACAGGTATGTCGGACCTGAAGAAATTCGTCAACCCTTCCGATAACAGCGTGGTGCAGATCGCGAAGTACATCATCGACAACACTCGGGGCATGGACGACGGGGACAGGCTCTATGTCCTTCTCCGTTTCGTACAGATCCTGAAGTACCAGTACGACTCGGTGTCCATGGGTCAGGAGGAGTATTTCAAATACCCTGTGGAGACCCTTTACGATATGAACGGCGATTGCGAGGATACGGCCTTCTTGTTCTGTTCCATAGCATGTGCGATGGGGTACCAGTCTGCACTGATCCTGTTCGACGGACATATGGCGTCCGCGGTACAGGTTCCCGATGGAAGTGTGAACGGCAGGTCCGTGTTCAAATACCTCGGAGAGGACTATCTGTACTGTGAGACCACCGCCACCGGTTACGGTATCGGGGAGGCTCCTTCCGGATACGAACAGAGCGGTAATCTGTACAAGAGCATGATATCCATCCCCGTGGAACACGATCTGGTGTTCGTAGAGGCCAAGGAACCCGACTACGAGAACGACGGATGGGTCGAACACTACCATTGCGAAACGTGCGGACGCAACTACAAGGATTCACATGGTCTGGAGGAGATCCCCAACATCGTCATTCCCAGGCTCAAGGCGGACCTTACCGTAAAGGTGGAAGGGGATGCCCAGGAGATATCCGTAGACCTTCTCAAAGAGCTTAGGGACGACGGAAGGTCTGTGGAATACAGGTTCGGCGATATGTCCGTGATGTTCAGGTCCGAAACGATAGCCTTCCTTTGCGATTCGGATGTCGGATATCTTCTCGAATGCCGTGTAGCCGAACCTTCCGACCTCACAAAGGAACAGAACTCCGCTTTGGGTGACGGTATCGCATATCTGTTCAGATTGACCAAAGGGGATTTCATCATCGATGTGGAGGGATCCGTTACCCTGACCCTGCTGTACAGTCAATCGTTGGATGTAGAAGGTCCCTATCTTCTCGGAGAAAACGGTGACAAGGCCCTTGTGGGGGATGCGGTCATGGAGACCGGATGCGTTGTGTTCCAGTCCGATGGGTTGGGCGTATATTGTCTCGACATCGTCCGTCCCCATCAGGAAGAAGGGACCCCGTTCTATCTCATCGTGGCCACGGTGATCGCCATACTGGTGTTCATCGGATTCATGGTGATGCTGCACCGTCACAGGTGATGGTGTGCACAGGCCCTTGTGCAGGGGCCTGAAAACCTTTCCCTATCCCCGAAGTATAAAACGGACCTGTACCTCGGGGGTCTGCAATGTGGAAACTAGGTAACCTCGACATAGACGGACGTGTCGTATTGGGTCCGATGTCCGGATTCACCTGCAGCAGTTACAGGGAGTTCATGAGACCTTTCGGTACAGCGGTAACCGTGACTGAGATGATCTCGGACATGGGCGTCGTCTACGGTGGAAGCAAGACCGCAGGTTATCTGGAGTTCAAGGACAATGGTATCACGGGGGTACAGCTTTTCGGAGGGACCCCCGAAGGCCTTGCCATGGCCGCGAAGAAGGCTCTGGAGATCAATCCTGACATCTCGTTCTTCGATGTGAACATGGGATGTCCTGTGACCAAGATCATCCGCGTAGGTGCGGGTTCCGTTCTGATGAAGGATCCTGTCAAATGCGGCGAGATGGTACGTGCGATAAAGAAGGCGGTGGACGTCCCTGTGACCGCGAAGATCCGTCTGGGGTGGACCAACAAAAGCATGAACTTCCGCGAGGTTATCGAAAAGGTCACCGATGCAGGGGTGGACGCGGTGACCGTCCATGCGAGGACGAAGGAAGAGAGGTATCTGGGAACCCCCCATTACGACCTGATAGCAGACCTTCAGTCGGAGATGTCAGTCCCGTTGATCATCTCGGGGAACATAGTTTCAGTGGAAAGCGCCGCAGAGGCAATGGAGCTCACCGGAGCCACTGCGGTGATGGTGGCCCGTGGAGGGGTAGGCAATCCTTATCTTGTAACCCAGTTGGACCGTTATTTCCGTACAGGGGAGGTCCTTCCGAATCCCACCGTATCCCAACAGGTCGATTGGTGTATACAGTTGGCGGACATGCTGATCGCAGAGAAGGGGGACGATTCCGCCATGAGGAAGTTCCGTAGTTTCGCACCCCGTTTTGTAGCAGGATGTCATGGGTGCAGGGAATACCGTCACAGGTTGGCTACGGAATCCGTGGATTACGACAGTCTTGTCAATCTTCTGAACGAGATCAAGGAGAAGCTTGGTTCGGAACACATTTTCAACGAGGGCCGTAGGGAAGACCTTCCCGATATGGAGTAGGCCGGTACGACTGCTATTCCAATATACCAGTATGTGTTAACATGGACGATGTCCGTCGATCCGTTCATCGAAGCATTGCGTTCCAGATCCGATGTCTACGGGGTCTACCCATTGGACGATCCTACTATGGAACAGGTGACCGATGTCGAATCCCACCTTGAAGGTAAGGGGTACGTTTTGGACAACCAGGCCGTGAAGGACCTGAACGAACGGTCCATCAGGTACGTGGTGTTCTCGAAAGGTTTCCTCGAGGAACCGAAAGGACACATCATCGAGTTCATCGACAGGGCCTACGGGTTATGCGGTCATGACGTCATACCCGGTAAAACGGAGGATGTCCCCGAAAACGCCATCTGGGCCTCCAAATCCTTGGTAATATATCCTGACAAACTGTCGGATAAAGGGGTTAGCATGGTGTTCAACAGCTATCCTATATCGTTTATCGAAGGGGTGGACGACGCCGTGGCGTACAATCCGTCACTCGGCACCGACACCTATCTGAAATCCAAATACAGCTTCGATGGACCCAAACACACAATGTCCACGATCGTCGCATTGGGTGTATCGGGCGACTAGTCCGTCCTCATTCCCGATCCGTTTTCTGTTCAGGGTTATGCATAAGTGCGTCGAGGTTCATCAGCACGATGGCCATCGGGATCATCACGAGTCCGAGGATGTTCAGTACCCCCAGGCTTTCACCATAGAAGACGAACCCTACAAGGGTGGCCACCACAAGTTCGATCAGGTTGATGATGTTGGATTTCACCGCGTCCATGTATTTGAGGCAATACGCCTGCAGATAGTATGGGACCAGGGTCATCAGGATACCGATAGAGAGGATGTCGAACAGGGTGTGTTCGTTGAAAACGACCGTAGATGCCATGCCGCCTAGGTCGGCGAAGGGGATGATCATCACCGTACCTATGACGAACACGTAAAGCAACGTGGTGTTGGCGGAATATCCTTTGGTTATGATCAGTTTCGTACCGGTCACATAGGTCGCGAATGCGACTCCCGAAAGGATGGCGCAGACTATTCCTATAAGGTTGAAGTCGATGTCCTTTTCAAGGACCCCTGTGGCAAGGAGACATCCTACGAACGCTATCACGATGGCGGTGATCTTTTTCACAGTGATCCTGTCTCCGAAGAGGAATATGGAGAACAGGAACACGTAGAACGGGGACGTGAGCTGTAACACGGTGGAAAGCGACAGATGGATCATTGTCTGGGCCTGGAAAAGCAGGACGTCCGAGGCGAGTTTCGCTATCGCGAACACAACGAAGATCCAAAGGTCCTTTTTCCGAATGTGGAAACATTTCCTGTCGAACAATGCCAGACAGACCACCAGTACCGCGGTGCCGATCCCCATCCTGACCGCCGTCACCTGCATGGTGGTGAAACCGGCATCGAACAGGTTCCTGGAGAACAGGCCTATAAATCCCCAGAGGACGGCCGCTATAAGTATTGCCATAAAGGCACTGAACTGTTTGGAGTCCGACATTCTCATCGTGCAAGTTGGATGCAGTATATACGGAATTGGGTTTTTTTGTGACCACGATCGATCCAGAAGGTCGAGGATACGATTTTAAATCCCTCTGGAAGGTTCATGACACATGATTTTTCGATGACGATTCTTCTGTTTATACGATGTTATCAAACACTTATTAGTCGGATTGTCATCTGGACGCCCATGATGCAACTTCCAATCCTGGAAGGCTGTACGATCCTCTACGGGATATCCTTCCACAATAAGGTGCCCCA
>JAKSHW010000020.1 GCA_024399195.1 archaeon
GTCAGGAAAGTTCTACCTGATTTCATCGAGGCTACGGAGAAGTTCTATTCCGGAAACATGTCTGCGAAGGACTACAAAGGAATATCCGGGAAATTCGGAAGCTATGCCCAGAAAAGCGGCAGGAAAGGTATGGTACGTCTTCGCCTAACAGGCGGAAGGCTGACCTTGGACAAATTCGCGTTCGTATGCAAGGCCATCGAGGAACACAAGGTGGACATGGTCCACATCACCACCTGCCAGTCCTTACAGCTCCACAACCTCGACGGCGGATCCATACCCCCTATCGTCGACGGTGCTATGGATGCGGGCATATTCACGTTCAACGGGGGAGGGGACAATCCCCGTAACATAACGGCAACACCCCTTACCGGGATCATACCGTCCTGTTTCGACGTACTGCCTTATGCGGAGTGTGCCGAAAGGTTCCTTTTCGACCATATGGACGGAAAAAGGATGCCCCGCAAACTGAAAATAGGATTCACCTGCACCATGGAGAACGGCACCGATGCGACCGCAAGGGACCTGGGATTCGTCGCCAAGGACAATGGAAAATTCGATGTATACAGCGGAGGAGGGCTCGGACCGAACCCCCGTCTGGGTCTTTTGGTCCACAGGGATGTGGAACCGGAGGACATCTGCTTCCATATCGCGACCATGGTCAGGATGTTCATCGAGAACGGCAACTACGACGACCGTTCCAAGGCAAGGGTGAGGTATATGCGCGACACCCTCGGTGACGAAGGGTACGTCGAGACATACAACCGCATCCTGGAGGAGACCCTTTCCCGCAACGACATACCGAAGGCCCATCCCGTGGTCCATGTAGTCGATAAGAAAGGTGACGGAGGCGTACCTTCTTCGTCCAAGGCAAGGAAACAGATGCAGGACGGCCTCTACTACATCGCATACCATCCTCTCGGAGGAGACCCATCCCCCGGAAAACTGTTGCAGCTGTACGATACGATCAAAGACATGGACCAGGCGGAGGTCAGGCTTTCCCCCGCGGAGACCCTGTACGTCGTCAACCTGAACTCCACCGAGGCCGACAGGGTCGCCGAGGTCCTGTCGGACGGGGCCAGGACCGTTTTCGAATCATCCGTTTCATGTGTAGGGGCCACGGTCTGCCAACAAGGTCTGAGGGACTCCCACGGAATGCTCATGGAACTGATCGAAATGGCCCGGAGAAACGGTTTCGCCGACGGTGTCCTCCCCATGATACGCATCTCGGGCTGCATATCGTCCTGTTCCGCCCATCAGCTCGGAAACATCGGTCTGAGAGGATGTCCTTCCATCGATGGTAAGCCCGCATACATGGTGAACGTGAACGGTTCCCATATCCTGGGCAGGGAACGCATAGGTACCGATATAGGGGCTGTCACCGAAGAGGACATGCCCATGTTCTTCGAAACCCTTGGAAAAGCGGTGGAGGCCTCGGGAAAGAGGTTCAGGGACTGGTTCAACGACGATCCCTCCCTGTTGTCGGAGGTCTGTTCCGGATATCTCCACAACCGGTCGTGATCGGAAAGCCCGTCCCCGGGATCTTTTCACACCGGGGACGGTAAACCGTTTAGAGGGCCCTTTCACAGGCCCCCGTTACAAGGTTTCAGGCGGCTCTCGAGTAGTACGCGTTAATGTAGACGACACCGTTCTCGTTGAACTCGTTGTAGATATCGAGGGTGATGACGACCTTCTGCGACCAGTCGATGTATCCTTCTGCGGACGAGGGTTTGGACGAGTCGAAAGACCATCCGTCGAATACCCTTCCGGTCCTTACGGGATCGTTCTCGGGCTTGGTGATCTCGGTGACGCCGATGATGACCTCGAAGTCGTCAGGCACGGTTCCGGTACCTCCGTTCAGCTCGAACGATACGATACAGGTAGCGGACATCCATACTGCATGGAGGGTGACGACGCCGTTGACGGCGTAGTTGGCGACCTTGTCGTTCCTGAGCTCGGCGACACCGTTGTTGAACTTCAGGATGTCGGTTCCCTTGGTATCGAAGGCCCATCCTGCGAAGAACGCTCCTTCCATGGTAGGCGCCTCGGGTTCGACGATGATCCTGGAAACGGTCATCTGGGAGGGGATCTCTCCTGCTCCGCCGTTGGTGTCGAAGTCGACCTCGTATTCCTTGTTCTTGAACACGGCGAACACGGAGATGACGGACCTCTCGTCGGCATAGGTGCTTGCCAGGGAGTAGCTCATCACGAAGGTGTTCCAGTCGATGAGGACGGAGGAGGTGTTTCCGATGAAGGACCATCCGACGAACTCCATTCCGAAGGGGGGTTCCGCGTGGGCGGGTTCGTCTACGGACTCTCCGACCTTGACGGTGATGGAGGGTATTACGTCGGTCTTTCCGTTCACATTGAACTGGAAGGTGTAATCGATCTTGGTGTATGCGGCATATACGGTGACCACACCGTCGACGCCATAGGTATCGAGCATCTCGTTGGTGAGGACGAACGCGGAGCTCCAATCGATGACGGCTCCTCCGTACTGGGAGAAGGACCATCCGACGAAGTCGCAGTTCGCGAGGGTGGGATCGGAGATGGGACGTACGATCTGGTCACCGATCTTGATGACCCTGTTGGTGACGATTCCGTTTCCTCCGTTGGGCACGAAGGTGACGGTGTACACGATCTCGGTGGCCTCGAACTGTGCCACATATACGATGTCGCAGCTGGCGATGTCCATAACGGGTTCCCATCCGACGAAGGTGTAGACGTACTGCTCGGTAGCCTCCCTGACGGGGACGGCTCCGGTGTAGACGGGCATCCTGCCTTCCATGACGATGCTGGTCTGGAGGACGGTTCCGTCGTAGTTGGTCCACACGATGTCGTAGTAGGGCACGGAGGAGTTCAGGACGAACTTTCCGTCGGCCTTCTGGAAACTGCATCCCGCGAGGTTTGCGGGGGTGGCGGAGATGGAGGCCCCGTCGGGTGCGACGAAGGTCATTCCGGAAAGGGCGTTGGAACCGATGGTGGTGAGGTTGGAACCGAACGCGACGTATTCGAGGTTGCTACATCCCCTGATGCAGTTCTTACCGAGGGTCTGGACGGTGTTGCTGAAGACGACGGACCTGACCGCGGTGTACTTGTAGAATCCGAAATCGGAGAAGCTGGTGAGACCGTCCTCGATGGTGGCATCGACGATGAAGTCCCTGAACGCGTACCAGGGGGTGCTGGTCGCGGAATAGTCGTACATCGCTCCCTCTCCCTTCACGGAGAACTCTCCGGTGATGCAGTTGAGGGCCCAATCGATGTTCCTGTCGGAGCCTTTGACGTTCTCGAGCACAAGGACGCCGTCGATTCCCTTGAAGGTCCTTCCGGCGAGCGCGGATGCGGAAAGGGTGATCTTGTCACCGTTGGGGTATGCGAAGGCATTGCTGAAACTGACGGTTCCGAGCTTGACGAGGTTGTCTCCAACCACGAGGCTCTCGATGTTGAAGTTCTCCTTGAAAGCGTAGGTTCCGAGGGATTCCACATCGTTTCCGAGGACGACGTTCCTCACTGCGGAATATCCGTAGAAGGACTTCTCTCCGACACGGGTGATGCCGTCGTCGATGACGATGGTCTCCATGCTTCCCCTGAAGGTGTACCAGGCCATCTCGTTGGTGGACTTGAAGTCGGGCATGGCGCCGGTACCGCTGACGGTGAAGGTGCGGGTGTCGAAGTCCATGGTCCATCCGACGGTCTCGGTGAGGGTTCCCTCGAGGAGGTGGCAGTAGAGGACCTTGCAGGACCCGGTAAGCTCGGCACCTGCGAGGGCCTTGGGGGTGGCGGTGTTGCCGTCAGAATATTTCAGGGAGATTCCGGAGAAGGCACCGGACCCTACGGACCTGAGGGCCTTGCTGACGAGGACGTGCTCGAGGGAGTAGTCGTGGTAGAACGCCTGTTTTCCGATAGAGGTGACGGTGTCGCCCATGTCCACGTCGTAGAGGCGGGAGTAGTTGTAGAAGTTCATCTTTCCGATGGCGGTTATACCGTCGCATACGACGACGTTCTCGATAGCGAGCCTGTAGCTGTACCAGGGGGCGTCGGACGCTGCGGCGAAATCGGGCATGGCGCCGGTACCGCTGACCGTGAGTGTGCGGGTGTCGAGGTCCACGGCCCATACGATGGAGTCGGTAAGGGAGCCTCCGTACGCACCGACCATGGCGTAGAGGGTCACATCGGAGCGTACCGCCCTGTTGAGAGCCCACTCGACGGTGTACTCGGGGTCGATGAAATAGGCGTAGATGCTGGAAGGACCGTCGATGCGGTCTCCGTCCAGGACCTCGATGGTGACGACCGAACCGTCGTTGCATACCACGGTCACGGTGTGCTGGACCATGGGGACGAACTTCGCGGTGAAGTTGAGGTCGTCGTAGGCCACAAGGCCGTCATAGTATCCGTACCATCCGTCGAAGACGTATGCGATACCGTCGACGGAGTTCTTCACAGGTACGAACATAGGGGGTTCCACGATGGAACCGTAATCCACGATGTTGACGACACATCCTCCTTCGAAGGAGAACGTGACCGTGCATGTATCGGCGTCCGCATCGGTACCGTCGACAACCGTCGGGATGACGACGATGGCAAGGACCAGTGCGAACAATCCGAAAAGCACTGATTTTTTCATAAGCGGCCCGAGAGTGTTCCTCTCGTCCATGTTACTGACGAACATAGGCATGGAACTGCCGTGGACGATTTAAAATATTGTCCGGACGGTTTTCCATGCGGCGTCGGTGTAAAGGATGGATGTGGTGAAAAGACCAAAGGGGTCTTGCCCCTTTGTAAACGGTTTATTGTCCTTCTCCCTGGAATTCCTCGAAGAAGGGTTTGAGGTCGAGGATCATCCAGGTGACGAAGAAACCGATGAACAGTCCGAAGATCGACCAGAAGCAGAAGATGGCGGCGACCATGCATCCGATGACCGCGAAGAGCCAATATCTGCGGATGGTGACGAAGACCAGACTGACGGCCGCACCGATACCGCTGATCACCGCAAGGTATCCCAGGTAGGTGAAGTAGTCGGTGAGGGTGGCCAGGGTGAGGCCCTTGAAGAGGGTCTGGGTCTTGAGCCATTCCTGGAACGACTGGTTGCTCCAGAGGGCGTTGGCGTTGGCCGATGCGTTGACGATATCGATTATACCGATGATGATTATGGGGATGGCGTAGATGGTGAGAAGGAACTTCACGGTGTTGAAGCCGTTCTCACGGACCATGTCGTTCATCTCCTTCGTCCTCTGTTTCTCGAACTCGGTCCCTTCGACGATGGAACCGCATTCGGGACAGAACTTGGACCCTGCGGGCATGCTTGAACCGCATTTGTTACAGAATTTGGGATCTGCCATTTTACTACCGGAAACAGAATCCCCAAGGTAGGTATATACGGATTTTCTATTGACAACGGCCGTCGGCCCCTCGAAGGACCGGCCCGTCTGTACGGTCGCCCATAGTGTAAAACGATTACATTGGACATACCTGGGGACTGTACGGTCGCGGACGACGGTCCGGGATCCCGTCCCGAACAGGATAAATATGGACCGTACCGATAAGTCATAACATGGAACGTCGATCGTGAACGACGACCGTTTCCGACACAGGAGAGCCCTACAATGACCAGATTCTGCCAGAGCTGTGCGATGCCTATGGAGAACGATTCCGTCCTCGGTACCGATTCGGACGGTGCCCCTAACCAGGATTACTGCAGGTACTGTTACGACAGAGGGGAGTTCATAAGCAAGGTGACGATGGAGGAGTTCATCGAGATGTGCTCCAGATTCGGAGAACAGGCTGGGATGACCGAGGAACAGATGCGTGAACACTGTTCGAGGATATTCCCTTCGCTGAAAAGATGGAGGACGGAGTGATCGGATGCCGTCCGGCCAACCCTTCCTCGAGAAGACCGTGGGGATCATCTCCGCCGTCGGGAACGTCACCTACCGCAAGATGATGGGGGAGTACCTTCTGTACCTGGACGGAAAACTGTTCGGCGGGATCTACGATGACAGATTGCTGTTGAAGAAGACCCCGTCCCTGCTTGGTATGATGCCCGATGCAGAGTTCGCCATACCCTACGAAGGAGCCAAGGAGATGGTCTTCATCCCCGATCCCGAAAAATGCGAAGGGTTGGCGGAGACGGTAAGGGAGATGTGCAAGACCCTGTGATCCGGAAAGGAAGGGCCTCAGTCCTTCATCATGGTGATCGGCACCACATAGACCCCGTCTTCCCTACGGTACGCCGCACCGCCCATACCTGTGATCACACATAGGAACTCAGGTTCTCTGCCGATTCCGTTTTTCTTCCAGCTTTCCAAAAGACGGAGGAGGTTCTCGGCGGCCGAATCCACCTCGTCCATACCCAGTTTGATCTCGAAAGCACCCCACCTTCCATCGGAAAGCTCTACCACTGCATCGACCTCTTTGTTGGCATGGTCCCGGTAGTGGTACAGTTTACCATCGTTCGCCGAGGCATATATCGCTAGATCCCTTTCACATAACGCCTCGAAATAAAAACCGAAAACGGAGATGTTGGACTTCAACTGCTCCGCAGAAAGGTTCAACGCGGCTATGGCTAACGAAGGGTCGGTGAAATGTCTTTTCGGCAACTTACCTACCCTGTATGATGATTTCAGATTGGGATTGAACGCACACTGGTTTTCGATCAGGAACATCCTATCGAAAATATCCAGATATTCGGTCACTGTGGTTTCGCTTATTTTCATGTTACCGATATATTCCACTGAACCGTCGTTTTCCTCATCGAGCGTATCCGAGACTATGGAAGTAATCTTAGCCAATGTAGACTCGTTCCTAGCCAAGGACCTCAAGGTCCTGTATATCTTAGACCGATCCCTCCTCACCCCCTCGAAAGTGGATGCCTCCTCGACGATAAGGTCCACATATCCCCTGACCGCAATGGTCGCAGCGGAAAGGGGTGAACCGATCAACGAAGGCCAACCCCCGCGGACGGTGAGGTAGATAAGATTGTCTATGTTCCCTCTTTTTCCGATCTTCATCTTGAAATCGTTTTCGAACAGGCCTTTCAATGATACGTCCCCCGTCGAATCCCCCGATTCGAACAAGGTCATTGTACGCAACTTGAGTATACCGATCCTTCCGACACCCGTATGGGATATTCCTTTCTTGTCAGGGGTGGACGAACCGGTAAGTATGTATTGCCCTTTCAGGCCGAGATTCTCATCTACCTTCACCTTGGTCGCATCCCAAATCAAAGGAAGGTCCTGCCATTCATCGATGAGATGAGGTTGTTCCCCCTCGAAAACAATGTTTATATCGAGTTTGGCAAGGGCCTTGTTGTTATAGTTGTCCGCAGGGTCTGCAAGCATGAAGGAACTGTTGGAAGCATTCAGGGCGAACCAGGTTTTTCCACAATACTTGGGGCCCTCGACACATACGGCCCCAAAAGCCTGTAGATACAATCCCATACGTGAATCTAGGACACGTTTCAAATATTTGCCCTTGATCGAATCCATAAATGTGCCAGTGGATGAAAATATTTAACAGTATGGTTTTTTCATATATTTCAAAATGGGTTTTTCATAAAATATACTATGTAATTTTCATAGATTTTAAAATGGTATTTTCATAACTTCTAACAATACTTTTTCGTATATTCTAATAGGGATTTTTCATGATTTCCAGCAAGGGTTTTTCATGATTTGAAATGATAGTTTTTCATGATTTGAAATGATAGTTTTTGAAACTATGATTTCCCTAAATGATGCACTTTTGACCTCTCACTTCAGCCCCGCGGCGGCGATCTCCGCCGCACTGCGTCTTTTGCGGGACCCTTTGTCCTTCGATCCCTTGGGCCGTCCCCTCTTTTTGACCCCATCCTGCACGTTCTCCGCAGGTGCTTCCGCGAACAGGGCCATCGTCTCGGGTTCCGTCACGACCCCCGTGGCGATGTAGAACCTCATGTCCTTCTTCGTGGTCAGGCGGTATTCCCACGATCCGTCCTCCCTGCGCACCTTGACGCAGTCGTTCAGGTCGGAGACGATGCTCCTGTAGGACATGTCCTTGCAGGCGGCTATCCCCGACAGGTGCTTGCACATACGCGACGCCATCAGCGTCGCGACGAAGTTCACGAACTCGCTGCCCATGACGGTCGCCTCCGACTTCTCCCTGGCGTCGTCGAGCTCCAGGTCGGACCTGTGCATCCTGAAGAGGCACTCGATGTCCCATCTCCCGCTGTACGTGTCGTACACGAAGCCCGGTTCCAGGTCGAGGTCCGATTGGAACACTATGGTGCCGAACCATCTGTTCTCCTCCTCCAGCACGTCGGCGGCGATCTCCCCGTTGTGGGAACTGTAGTAGACCTCCGCCATATCCTTCGATATGGCGGGGTCGTTGAAGGCGTATAGCCAGGTCCCCGTCCCTTCGCCGTCCTCCCCTACCTCCTCCACCTTCCTGTAGGTCAGGCGGCATCCCCCGTGGTTCATCACATTGTCGAACCTCAGTGCCCCGGTGCGCGATATGATGTCGGAATCCCTGGTGAGTGGCACGAGGTAGTGGAGGCCGTCGAACTCCCCCGTCACCTTCGCCATGTTCTCGGCCTTGAACCCCCTGTCCGCGACTATGATCCCCTGCCGTATCTCCATGCTGCTTACGAAATCCTTTATCGCGACGGAGTCCGGGACGTTCCCCGGATACACCTTGGAGCACAGGGGCTCCTCCGACCTCGAACCGTACGCGTACATCATGAGGTGGTGGCGTACCTTCTCGCGAGAGGTCTTACGGGACACCTTGGACACGGAGACGTCGGTGCAGTCGTCCTGTTTGAGGGACCCGTCCACTATGACGATGTCGTCCTCCCCTATGGTGCCTACGCGCGACGACATGTACCTCTCCGTCCTCGACTGGTTCTCGCCCAGCAGGGTGAACATCTGGGTGTTCTTGTTCTTGCCCAGGGTTACGCCGGGATGGATCTCGGAAAGGAAGCTGTGCCTGTACCTGTTCGCGAGCTTGCAGTCCTTCACCCCGGGGTAGCATGCCCTCAGCAGTGCGGTGCAGTAGATCCACTGGGCGTCCAACGGTTCGAAACACCCGCACAGCTCGTCCAGGATGGACGAGCACACCTTGTTGAAGAGGTAGACCCCTCCGAACTGTTTGCAGTCCACGCTGCCTATGGTCGCCAACCTGTCCGATCTGACGGCGGACCTGTACTTCCCGTCGATGATGTAGCCGACGATCTGCCCGTAGGACACCTTCTTCTCGCCGTCCTCCCCCAGCTCGTCGTAGCGGGCCCTGACCGCGTACGTGCCGGAACGGTACGGTACGACGACCGTCTTCTTGGGACGCTTCACCTTGCGTATCTCCACAGGTACTTTCATATGCTACCTATAGGTGCATTATAGTATAAATAGTTTATACAATGCACTTTTTCGATGGGGAAATTGGGCGTTTTAGACAGGATATAGCCTATTTTTAACGGCGTTCAGGGGGAATAATGTCGAAAAATCCCCGTAAAAACGGGGGATCCATGCAAAAATTTGAGGTTACGGCATTAGCCAGTAGTTTTCAACAGGGTTTGGAAAAGGTGCATCATTAAGGGAAATCATAGATGGAATAGAACCCTTAGTTGGATATATAACGACATTCCAGCCATATCCCTACATTACGACGGATCCGCCATACACTCCACGACCGTGTAAAACAATACCGTGACGTTCCGTTCCGGAATGTCCGGGATGCGGAGACCACGGGGATCCGATTCGTCAGCCCCCGAAGGGACCGTGGCGGTGATTCCCTGTTTGTGACATGGGGGCCGAACACCCGATGGGTGAATCAAAGGGCAAATTAATAATGTGGGAACTTACTATTAACTGTAGCACTAGAGGGTTAATAGCATGTCTGAAGATGATTTTCCGGCGAGATTTGTGAAATACACACTGATGCATAAAGACATACCCCTCATAGATCTGATACTCGAAGACGGTACAGGATCGATCGCAAAGGCGGACATCATGTACAACGAGGAACATATGCCCCTTGGAACCGTAAACAACGGTGAGGTCAACCTGTACCGTTTGTCAAAATGGTGGAAATCGAGGTCTATCCCCGCAAGCCGTGAGAATCTCGAGTCGTTCCTGAACAGTCTCGATATCCCCTGTCCTGAAGCACTGCTGACCAAGTCCATGGGCCTAAGTCTTTCGGACCAGTATTGGGTAAGACCTTCGGGTTCGGACGTCAGCTGGGCATCCGTCAATTTCTTTGAGAACGATTTCTCCGAGGATATCGGAAATCTGATCTTCGGACACCCCACGAGTTCAAAGCCCGACCTGCTCTCCCCCGACAATACCTCAGACGGAATCATGCTGAAGAAATGGAAGATAATCGATGGAAAAAGATATCTCCTGAAGTCTACCCCCGATGCACTTCACAGAGAAGTGTACAACGAGGTCATTGCAAGCATTCTATGTAAGGCGCTAGGGATACCCCATGTGGAATACAGGCTCATGGTCGACAGTTACCAGATCGCTTCGGCATGTGAGGATTTCATATCCACATCCACGGAGTATGTCCCTGCATTCTACCTGCTCGGACAACCGGAGGATTCGGACACCTCCGACCTGTATACAAGGTATGTGGACTCATGCAGGAATGTGGGCGTAGACATCGTACCTTTCCTTGATGGAATGATCGTCTTGGACTACATCATCGAGAATTACGACCGCCATTTCCGTAATTTCGGACTGATACGCGACGCAGATACTTTGGAATACCTCGGCCCGGCACCCATATTCGATACCGGTTCCTCTTTGAGGAGCAAGGACCCCATAGAATACTTCAACGACGCGAAGCACTGCTGCAAACCGTTCAAAGATACCTTTGACGAGCAACTGGAACTTGTCAGTTCGTTCGATTGGATCGACTTCGACAGACTGTATGGTTCCTTGGATGAGATCGCCCAATTGCTGTCCGGAACAATCATCGAGAAAAACGATCTGCTGGACTCGATACTCGGACTTCTCGAACTCAACATGACGAAGCTTGAGGAGTTCGTATCCTCCAGGTGAGTCGTAGACCTCTATTGGGACCGGCCGACCGTACATGCGTTAAACCGCTGGCAGAAGGGTTGAAAATACCGCCTCTGACGACGGAAACGAGGTATTATCCCCTTCTTCCCCCACCGAATGCCTGTGTGGGAACTTGATTTTATAGTCGGTCGCCATTGCCATCGAACAAGGATGACAGTGGATCGGCTGTATCAGAACAATGAATCTAGGAATTTTTATCATGGCTAGAATAGACGGAACACAGGCAAAACCATACACGAACACCAGGAAAACCGAGGTATCGGTATGAGAACCGCTTTCTGTCCCGGCTGTTCCGACCTTCTCCTCCCTGGAATGAGCAGGTGCCCCAATTGCGGATATTCCCTCGACGGCGACTCGGTCCCCAGCGTCAGGAGGTCCCAACCCCAGGTAGTATCCACCGTCAACCTGGAGGCCCCCTATCTCCCGTACAAGCCCCGTGATATGCAGTTACAAATCATCTCCGATATCAGGAACGCCCTCGACCAGGGAAAGCACATCGTGATAGAGTCAGGTACCGGTACCGGGAAGACCATCACCTCCCTAGCAGGTGCGTTGGACCATGCGAAGGCCACGGGAAAGACCATCATCTACACCACCAGGACCATCTCGCAGTCCGATCAGGTCATGAAGGAGCTGAAGGCCATATCCACCCTCAAACCCGTGTCCGGGATCACCCTCACCGGACGTGGGAAGTCCTGCCCCCTCCTCCAGGAAAGACCCGATTTCGACATACTCTCGCCCAACGCCCTCTCCACCCTGTGTTCCGACCATAAACAGAAGAGCTCGCAGGGCAAACGCGGCGGATGTCCCTATTTCGAGAAGATCCAGGACTGCATGGACAACGTGGAGACGTACTGCAAGAAGAACTTCCCCACCTCCGAACAGCTCGACATATACTGCAAGAACATGCAGGTCTGCCCGTACGAGCTCAAAAAGGCCCTGATGAAGGAGTTCGACGTCGTTGTAGCACCTTACATCCACCTGATCGACCCCGACATCCGTTCCAACCTCTTCGCCAACCTCAACAACGACGAGAAAGGCATCGTCCTGATCGTGGACGAGGCCCACAACCTCCTCGATGCGGTCAGAGAACAGGAGAGCTTCTCCATCTCCACGAGGATCGCCGCGTCCGCCTTCGACGAGTGCTCCATGTTCAAAGACGCGTTCGTCCTTGACGGGGTAGAGCTCAAGACGTTCGTCAAGGCCGTCAGGACCAGCATGAGGGACCTGGGTATGAAGCTCCTCGGTTTCAACGTCAAGGAGGCCATCGTCCCACCGGGATCGTTGGAGGAATCCATATGCACGATACTGAAGGTCCCCCGCACCTCGATGGACATCATGATCGAGAGGACCATCGAGCTCGGGGAGATGAGGGAGAAGGCCTCGGCCGACGACGAGGCACAGAACTCCATGATATTGGAGCTCGGACGCCTTATGAACCTGTGGGTCAGGTCCCCTTCGGACCGTTATGTGAGGATCATCCGTGCCGACGAGGACGGAGAGTTCCTGCATGCGGCCTGCATCGACCCCGTCGACATCGTGAGGTTCATGAACTCCCTCTCCGGGGCCGTGCACATGTCCGGAACGCTGCAACCGCTTCCGCAGTACGCCAAGGTCCTCGGTCTCCCCAACGACTCCATCCCCAAGAGATATCCGTCCCCGTTCCCCAAGGACAACAAGCTCGTGATCTATTCCAAGACCCTGACCACCAACTTCAAGGAAATGCAGGCGAACCCCAGGATGAAGAGCGACATGCAGGCCATGGTCGCCAAACTGTGCAATGCGGTCGACAAGAACGTCCTGGTATTCTTCCCCTCGTACAGGGTCATGAAGGACTTCCGCCCGTATCTGGAACAGACCATCCGCAAGAACCTCTATTGGGAAGAGGCCGGAAAACAGAAACGTACGATGGAATCGCTCAACAGGTTCAGGGCGGGACGTTCCGGAGTGTTCTTCTGCGTCATGGGAGGTTCCATCGCCGAAGGAATGGACTTCCCCGGGGACGAACTGTGCTTTGCGGTCATCGTAGGCATCCCCTATCCCCCGCCATCCATCGAGAACAAGTCCATGAGCGACCTCTTCAACGTCCGTTACGGACCCGGAATGGGTTGGAAATACACCAGCGAGGTCCCTGCGGTAAGGAAGATGAGACAGGCGATCGGCCGTCTGATCCGTACTGAGACCGACAGGGGCATGGCCGTGATCCTGGACAACAGGGCCGCACGCAACGCGAGGGAGCTCGAGGCGATACCTTCCGACGACCCCGTGGCGGACACGGTGAGGTTCTTCTCCAACAAGTGAAACCCAGGTCTGGACGTTCCGGGCCGACAAAACCATTTTTATATCGGTTCTAAGATGGGGAAACAACGCGGAAGTGGCTCAGCCTGGACTACGGCGCCGGACTTGAAATCCGGTGGTAGTTACCTCGGGAGTTCGAATCTCCCTTTCCGCGCCATGTTTTTTACACAGATTCCCAGGGTTCACTGACCGTTCCCGGTACATTTCACGCAGCTTCCGTGACCCGTCGCTATGAACTTGGGCGATATCTTCGACAGATCGTCCACCAGACGCTGTCTGCGTACATCGTCGGGGATCTGGGAGGGACCGATACTGCCCACCTCGTTCTCCCACGAATCCTCTATTACCTTGCGGTTGTCAGACATATGGTGGTACATCAGGTCGGAACTGTACACAACTCCCGAACGGGTGTCGGTGCAAAGGATACCGTCCCTGAGATGCACCTCCGCAGGATACCTGAGGAACCTCAACGCGATCTGTCCCTCGTTGACGGAAGAGTTCTCGTCCACGATGGTTATCCTTCCCTTGTAACCGAACCCCTTGAGCTCGTTCGCGGTGAACTGGGAGCAGAGGATCGTCATCTTCGGGTATTTCTTATGGAACTGTCTGTAGCCTCCACACTCGTCGGACTCCATATGGGAGATGACGAGATACGACAGAGGGCGTCCTTCCAGAAGGAGCTCTATCTGGGGGAGGATCCAATCAGCCTGTGTGGACGTACCTGTGGCGAACATGACCGACGGTTCCGTGGCCAAAAGATACTGGTGTACAGGAAGGCTCATCCTCCCCATTACCTCGCTGAACTGGTAAAGCTGTCCGTACAACGGCTGCATATTCCGACATGGATTATTACGTATAAATAAATTTCAAACTGAAATCATTAATATTTTGGTATTCCTAATAAATATACATTGAAAATTTTTTCATTATATTTCAAATTATTAAAATATGGGAACGATAAACCAACAGACTTGGACCGATTGATATTGATGGTAGGATGGGAAACGTTTTTTAATAAGAGGGATTGGGAAAGGACATGCAGGACGAAGCCCTCCACCTCAAGAACGTGTCCGTCGTCAGGGACGGAAAAAGGATCGTCGACCGTGCCGACATGGACGTGGCGGCGGATGAGAACGTGGCCATCATCGGACTCAACGGTTCCGGAAAGACCACCTTGTTGAAACTTCTGAGGGGAGACGTGTATCCGTACTACAACAGCGAAGAGCCCTACGAGATGACCATCTTCGGCGAGAAGAGGTGGAACATCTTCGAGCTCAGAAACCGCATGGGCGTCGTTTCCATGGACCTGCAGGACAGGTTCGCCCCCGCCACCAAAGTGTTCGAGGTCATCGGTTCCGGTTTCTTCGGAAGCCTCGACGTGTTCAGGGGAATGGTACTGACCGACGACATGAAGGAACTCATCAGGCTCAGGGCGGCCGAGATGGGTATCGAAGACCTGTTGCAGAGGAGCATCGAAGGACTGTCTTTGGGAGAGATGAGACGTACATTGATCGCGAGGGCCCTCATCACCAACCCCAAGATGCTGATCCTCGACGAACCTATGACCGGTCTCGACATCGTCATGAAATCCAAATTCAGGAGGATGTTCGATATCCTGGTGGATTCGGGGGTCTCCATCATCATGATCACCCACGAGCTCACGGACATCCCGCTCAAGGTCGAGAGGGTTGTCATGATCAAGGACGGACGCATCATCGCCGACGGGAAGAAGGACGAGCTCCTCACCGATGAAAAAGTGTCCGAACTGTATGGCGAGAACATAAAGGTCGAATGCACGAACGGCATCTACCGCATGTACATGGTATGATCAGATGGAACATCCCATACTCAACTATTCCATCCCTCCGACCGAGTTCGACGAGTTCGTGAAAGGGTTGAAGGTGCTTTCCGCGGGTTCGGACGACCCCAAGGCGAAAATCCCCGCCGTGCGTCTCGACCTTCCGGACTTCGACAACCGCGAATATTCCGTGGTCCTCCATACAAGCGGTGTCGAACCCGAGAAGAATATCCGTTCGGACAGGGAGTTCTGGCAAGGAGACGAGCTGAGAAGGTTCAAGGACGGAGTGGAGCAACGCAGGTTCCATGGCACTTGGGAGGACATCAGACACCTGTCGGGAGTGGAAGCGGGTTTCGGAGGACAGGCGTACAAATACTTCGGACATACGGCGACCTACTACGGAGAGGTATATTCGATGCCTGAGACCACCAAGAACGAGGTACGTATCTTCGTGGTGGACCGTGCGTCCCATCCCGGAATCGTGGAGATCGTTGTCAAACGTGAAGTCCCTGTTAAATCGTCCAAAAAGATCTGATTCCAGATATCGTAGGAATCCTACGTAATTCGTAATGCCTAGCAAGAATTTACTAAGGTTCGTAGAATTTCTACGATTTTCGTATCCTATTATATAATATGTATATTAGAGGAATAGATGCGGCCCCAATCCGATGAAGGGATTATCGTTTTTGAATTTCGTATAAATTTTACGAAAATCGTAGCCAATATCTGGAATTTACCAAGTTTCGTAAATAATCTACGAAATTCGAATCAGTATACCAGATCGTCATACTTCGCAGGCACAAGTTCCGGGACTTCCCCGGCCATGGCGATCTTGTCGCCGCAGCATGCTACACATCCCAAAACGCCTTCCACCTCGCAGACGGACTCCACCGATTCCCCCAGGACGTCCTCCCCCGTGACCTTGTTGCCGAGGGCGGTCGCACAGCAGTCCGCGAGGATGACGTCGTCGGAGAACACGGTGCACACGTTGCTGTTTCCCAATGACACCGAAGGCCCCACTTTTGCAGAGGACGAACATATACCCGTTATCCCCGGAGAAGAGACCGAGAACGCCAGATCCTTGAACACGGGATGGTCCGCGAACACGCCTATGGGTACCTCGCGTCCCGAATAGAACGCTATGTCCCCACCGTTCTCCACTATGGCCTCCTTTGCACCGGCCGATACGAGTTTCTCGACGACGAAGACGGCCACGGCCCCCGCGACACCCGCCATAGGCCCCACTCCCGCTAAGGACGATGCCCTGCACATCCTTTGCACCAGAGGGTGGTCCCCGGGATCCACAGGGTACGGGTCGAACGTGATACCGAAAAAAGGATCCGCCATGATCTTCGACTCGAGTATCTCCCTCGCCTCGAACACGGCGGCCTTCGCGGTCGGAAGGAGACCGTCGTCACATATGATGGTGAGAATGGTCTCCTTGACCTCGAAATGTGTTTTCATATGACCAGATTGATCGCTTTGACGGAACATGCGCCGAGGCACGATCCGCATCCGATGCAGGTACCGGTGTTTATCTTCACGATCCAGGTGCCCTTGTCGTGGTAGATGGAACGGGTGGGGCATACGGAGACGCATGCACCGCAGCTGAAGCACCTGTCCATGTCATGGGTGATGTGTCCCTCGAACTCGGTGACCTTGAAACCCATGGACTTGAGCTTCTCCATACCCTCCACGATGTCGTCCTCCTCCCCTTTGAGGCTGATGAGCATCTTTCCGCTTCCGTCACCGTCGATCTCCGCCTTGAGCACGTTGGGCTTGAGGGAGAACTCGGAGACGAGGATGTATGTCACGGACTCCTGTGCGGCCCCTTCTTCGAACTCGATCTTGTACTTGCACTCCATTTCACTCACTCCTTTCCTTGAGGCCCTTGAGCTTTCCTTCCTTGGGAAGGTCCAGACAGGGTTTGTTCAGCAGGAACTCACCGTTGTCGATCCAGTCCTTGAGGGTCTCGGCGACGTCCCTCGCACCTGCGTAGGAGGACATGGAGGACGTCCTGATCTTCTTACCCTGGTATTCGACCGTACCTGACCTGAGCTGTGCGTAGTTGTACCTTGCCATGGGGGTCCTTCCGGTGGGAAGGCTGTAGTCCACCATCTCGGCGAAGATCTCCTCGTCGGAGATGGCGCATCTCTGCATCACGTCCTTGTTGAGGATAGGTATGGGGACGCCGACACCGATGGCGAGGGAGGTACCGTATCCGGTGATGTCGAGACCGCGGAGGTACTTGGCGTCCATCTGCTTCATATCCCCTATGAGGGCCATGGTCCTGGAACCGCCGACGGGGACCCCGTTGACCTCCTCCACGGTGGTCTTGAACTGGGTTCCCTGCCATGAGACGTATCCTTCGCCGCCTGCGAGGAATATCCTGGTACCGATACCGATGGTGTCGCAGTGAGGGTCGTTGAGCAGAGGGGACAGCTGTCCCGCGGAACTGTAGGTGGCGTTCCTCATCTTGGGGAGAAGCTTACCCATGTACGTGTGGATGGTCCTATCGGAGGTGTTCGTGGCTACACCGTAGTTCTGATAGATGTTACGGGGGTTATAGAGGTAGGCTTCATTGATGTCGTCGAGGGAGATGTAGGTGTCTATGTTCTTCCTGACGTAGCAGTCGGTACCGGGGCCCCAGGCGTGGAGGTGTATCCTCTTTCCCGCCACGAGGTCCTCGATGACGTGTGCACCGCCGTATCCGGTCTTGGGGGCCTCCACCATCTGGGTGGCACCGATGTAGGTGTCCACAGCTGCCAGACCGCCGTAGGCCTGGACGTCGTTGAGGAGGATGTTGGTCATACGGATGGGCGGGTCCGCGTGTCCGAAGTTGAGGAAGGCTCCGGAGGAACACATAGCTCCGAAGGTACCGGTGGTGACGACGTCCACCTCCTCTGCCGCCTTCTCCACACCTTTCTTCTTCACGAGGTCCACGACCTCCTCCGCGGTGTATACGACGGCCTTCTTGGCCCTTATCTTCTCATTGATTTCTTCATATGTCTTTGCCACGTTGATCACCACTCGGATTTAGTATAGATTTATTAACCTTATGCGTTAAGGGACGTATCATCTTAATAGATTATTCATATATGAATCTCAACCGGGTCATCGTTTATCTATCCAGAACCGATGGCGTCCACCATGAGCTCCATTTCGAACATGTCCTTCGGCACCTCGTCATCCGTATCCCATTTCCAGTTCACGGTCGATGCCGGGAAGAAGAGGATCGGCGTGGAATGCCTGGGGATGGGCCTTGCCTGGGACGTCCCCGACCACAAATGGGACTACCCTCTGGACCCCGCCTGCCTGGGGCCGATCGCCGAGGCCCTCGAGGAATGCAAGGCGTCCGGATGGGGCAAGACCGGCGAACCCGACGGTTCCGACGGACGTTTCTGGAACCTCGAGGTGACGTACACCGACGGTTCGGAGATCTCGGCCGAGGGGTTCGGCGAGTTCCCCGAAGGGTTCCCCGTCCTCATGAGGGCCATGAAGGCCGTGACCTCCATGCTGACCAAGGAGATATTCCTCGACGGCCCCGTCCCCGATGCGTACTACTTCTCGTACACCCCCGACGGGATGGACATCGTCTCCTACACCGTGTTCGCGGACGGGGACGTCTCCGTGGAACACACCTCGGGAGGGGTACCCGTCACCGTCCACAAGACGCTTCCCCAAGGCGGGATGGAGATAGTGCAGAACCTGGTCAGGCGTTCCGGGATCCCGTTCATGGGACTGTCACATTCCAACACGGACAACTCCTTCGCATCCCAGGCGGCCTATATCGGCGGAAGGATGGTGTCCAACACCTGCTCCGGACGTGTCACCGGGGAGTGGGTCGGACTGTACGGTCAGTTGAAATCGTACATAGACGTGTTGGACGAGAAGGAAAAGAGGTGAAATGCCTTATAGGGTCCTACCCATAAGGGTTCGTTCGGACCGCCCGTGACTATAGCGGACGGCCAATGTCGAGAGGTACAATGACTACATATTTCTGTGGAGAGTGCGGCAGCGTCTACGAGGAGGATTCCGACTTCTGCTATGTGTGCGGGGCCTTGAGATCCTCGGCCATAGCCTTGGACGATTCGGGAAACCAGCTTTCGAAGAACAGGTTCTGTCCCGAATGCGGTGCCGAGACCGTGGACGGAGTATGCAGCAACTGCAAGACCTCCGTGGAACCCGTACGCCAACAGTTCATCAGGAAGAGGCCTACCAGGATCGATTACATCGCCATGGCGTTGGCCATCATACCCGGCGCCTTCGACCTCTTCGGCCTGGGTCATCTCGTTCTCCGCAAGTGGTCGAGGGCGTTCATGTACCTCAGCATCTCGGCGGTGTTCCTCTACTTCAAGTTCTTCATAGCGTCCGTCCCGACCGTATGGACGTACATCATCAGCATACTCGGTTTCGTAATCTATATGAAACAGGCCTTCGAGATCATCGGAAGGTCCTACGGGGGCTTCTGAACATGGGGGCCGATTGGACCGAGAAATACCGTCCCCAGACGTTGAAGGACATCGTGGGGAACCCCGGACCCGCCACCGCCATGAAGCAGTGGGCGGAGAGCTGGACCAAAGGCATCCCCGAGAAGAGGGCGTTGGTCCTCATCGGCAGTCCCGGTATAGGGAAGACCTCCTCCGCCGAGGCATTGGCGAGGGAGATGGGATGGGGCCTCCTCGAGATGAACGCCTCCGACCAGAGGACGGGCGACGCCATCAAATCGGTGGCCACCAAGGGGTCCCGCTTCAACACCTTCGACGCCGACGGCAGCTACAGGTCCACCGGGGACGGGGGACGCAAGCTCATCGTCCTCGACGAGGCCGACAGCCTTTACGGCAATTCGGACCGCGGTGCGATGCCGGTCATCAACGACCTCATCCGCAACACCAGCCAACCCCTCATCCTGATAGTCAACGATTTCTACGCCCTGCAGAGGAAGTCCGCCGCCGTGAAGAACGACACCCTGCAGATCACGTTCCGCAAGCCCCTGGCGACCGCGATAGAGAAGGCCCTCAGGAAGATATGCGACGGCGAGGGCATCGAGTGCGAGGAAGGTGTGCTCGCGAAGGTCGCCGCGAACGCGAACGGTGACCTGAGGGCCGCAGTCAGGGACCTTCAGTCGCTTTCCCCCAAGGGAGGGCTCGTCACATTGAAGCAGGCCATGACCCTTTCCGGCAGGGAGACCCGTTCCGACATATTCGCCCTCGTCGATGCGGTGTACCGCAAGAAGGACACCGTCCGCGCGAGGAGACTGCTCGCCGAGAGCGACACCGACCCCGAGACCCTTTCCCTGTGGTTGGACGAGAACATGCCCTACGAATGCCACACCAAGGGCGACCTGGTGAGATGCAACGAGAAACTCTCCAAGGCGGACATCTTCCTGTCGAGGGTCAAGAGGAGACAGTACTACGGACTGTGGTCTTACGCGAACGACATGATGATCGACGGGGTCATCGGTTCCCTCGAGAGCGACCGCGTCACGTACGACAGGATCAGGTTCCCGTCGTACCTCACCAAGATGTCACGTTCCAAGGCGACCCGTGCCGTGAGGAACTCCCTCGCGTCCAAGATCGGCAGGGCGACCCACACCTCCGCCGCCAGCATCCTCGCAGGGGAGCTGGACCTTTTCAGGACCACCGCGATACAGGACGAGGGTTTCTGCGTACACCTGATAAAGACCGCGGAGCTCACCGACGAGGAGGTCGGATTCCTCATCGGGGAGAAGATGGACTCCAAGAAGGTCAAGACCCTGATGGCGACCGCCTTCCCCGATCCGGAGAAGGATGCTCCCAAGAAGACGACCCGTTCCAGAAAGAAGACCGCGGACGACGGGGCGGCCGAGGCCCCCAAGACCAGGAAAAGGACCGTCAGGAAGGCGGAGGAGCCCGCTCCCGCACCTGTGGTGAAGACCGTTCCTCCTGTGGCGGAAACCGTGACCGTCAAAACCGTGGAGGAGACGAAGGTCAAGGAACCGACCCCCGTCGTGGAGGCCACCGTCGCCGAACCTGCGGAGAAACCCGTCGAGCCCGTTCCTGAAAAGACGGTCGCCAAGAAACCAGCGGCGACAAAGGCCGCCAAACCTATAGCCAAAGGACAGCGCAGCCTGTTCGATTTCTGAGAGGATAACATGGACGAACAATACCGTCAGACCCTGCTCCACCAGCACTACCGCCTCTACAACGACCACGCCGCCGTGAAACTGTGCGGATGGCTCAAAGAGAGCCTCCTTCACGAGAGACACTGCTACAAACAGGACTTCTACGGGATCTCCAGCCACCGTTGCCTCCAGATGACCCCTTCCATCAACGAATGCACCCACATGTGCCCGTTCTGCTGGCGTATCGAGGGTCAGGACTTCGAGGTGAAGGAATGGGCGGAACCCAAGGAGATGCTCGACAACCTCATCGCACAGCAGAGGCTCCTCATCTCCGGTTTCAAGGGGGACCCCCGTTGCGACCCCAAGATGTTCCAGGAGGCGTACAACCCCAACCAGGTCGCGATCTCCCTCGCAGGGGAGCCTACGATCTATCCGTACCTCTCCGATTTCATCAAGGAATGCCGTTCGAGGGGGATGACGACCTTTCTCGTCACCAACGGTACCTTCCCCGAGAACATCGAGAGGTTGGACTGCCTGCCCCATGAGATATACGTCACCGTGGCCGCACCCGACAGACAGACCTATCTCAAAGCCTGCAGGCCGAAGATAACCGACGGATGGGAGAGACTGATGAAGACCCTCGAGCTCTTCCCCTCGTTGGAGACCCGTACCGTCGTGAGACACACCCTCGTACAGAACATCAACCTCATGGACCCCGAAGGGTATGCGAAGCTCGACAGGATCGCGGACCCCGACCTCGTCGAACCCAAGGGATACGTGTTCGTAGGAGGTTCCCGTCAGAGACTGACCATCAATGAGATGCCGGAGTTCTCTACTATCAAGGACTTCGCCACCAGGCTCGGAGACCTCATCGGAATGAAGATCTTAAAAGAAAAGGCCGACAGCAGGGTGCTCCTCCTCGGACCCGAGGGGATCGAGCTGGATGTCCGCAAGGCATGGGAGAACGGTCTGCCCCCTTCCCCACGCATGGACAGATTGATTGCTTCGAAAGAAGAATGAGCCCTGGGAAGAACCCCGGGGCCCTGTTTTCATCTTTTAG
>JAKSHW010000200.1 GCA_024399195.1 archaeon
AGGTGGTGACGGTGTACGATACGCAGGTGGCGAGGGCGGCACCGCCGATACCCCAGCCAAGACCGTAGATGAACACGGGGTCCAATACCAGGTTCACAACGGATGCGGCGAGGGAAATGGTCATGGACCTCTTGGCAGCACCTTCGGCCCTCAGGGCGGCTATCAGGATGCCGTTGAGTATCAGAGGGAACGAGAACACCAGGTTGGGCAGGACGTATTCCATGCACAGCGCGATGTCGGGGGAATCGCTCATGTAATGTAAAAGGGGACCTGCTGCGAGGAACATGACGACCGAGGTCAGGATGGAAAGGACCACCGTGAACACTATCATCTGGGATGCGAGACTGTCCGCACGTGCCTTGTCCTCGGCCCCCAACGCCCTTGCGATGGCCGTGGAGACCCCGACCCCTAAACCTGCACCCACATCCGTCACGACCCAGTACACGGGCCCGGAGACGGTGATGGCGGCCATGGCCGAGGATCCGAGCCCTGTGCACCAATAGGAATCTATGAACAATTGGAGGTTCGCGATGATGAACGCTACGAACAACGGGACCGTCATGGAGAGGATGGCGGAACGTGGGTTGTTGAGCATACGCTCGAGATCCTTCGTCTTCTCCTTCTCTGCCATTTCGGTCCCTCGAATGATTTGGAGTATACTTCCAATCGTTCGACGGTCCGTCCTTATATAATGGTTATCGGGACCTGGGAAAACATTCCGATGGATTTCGGAATATCAACGTATCTTGAAAACGCCCGATACCGCACGCAGGAGGTATTCCACCGCCCCTTCGTCGGACACCGAGTACCTGACCGTACGTCCGTCCTTTTCGGAACCCACCAGCCCCACGTCCTTCAGGACGTTCAGATGGTAGGAGGTCTTGTTGACCGAAAGGCCCACCGATCCCGCCAGCTCCGAAACCGTGGTATGGCCTCCGAGCAGGTGTTCCAACAACCGTATGCGGTTTTCGTCTGAAAGTGCGGTGAAACAATGTGCCAGTTCGTCGGATGTAGTTCTCTGTCCAGAGTACAGATGCGATTTGTCGAACCTTCCCGAAGGACCTGTCCCATCGGGACCGTAGTACGGTTTCTGACATATCACCGAATATCTGAACGGTACCTGCATCCTACCATGTTCGTCCAGCTGATGGTAGTCCAACGGGTCGTCGCAACGGATACGGATGTTGTTCATCGATTTTTTCAGAAGAAGGTCGGTCTCCCATCCGGGGCCTGTATGACGGCTTTTCTCCAGGTTTCCGAACAGTTCTGCAAGTCTGTTCCCTTCTTCTACGGAGAAACCGCACATGGAACAGTATTCCCCGATACCGTCTCTCATTCTGAAGTAGTCCTCCCTGCGTGAATACGAAGGGTCGTGCAGATAACGGAAATAGTTGCCGTCGCTGATCATAAGGAAACCTCCGGGGCGGAGAAGTCCGATGATGCCGATCAAGGTCTTCAGGGGATCGATGAAACTGTAGAGTACGTCTCTCAAAGAAATCAGATCGAACGTGTCAGGGGGAAGCCGTGTGTCCTCGGCATCGTCCTGAAGGAACTCTATGTCCAAACCTCTTTTTACGGCATTATTACGTGCATGGTCCAGCATCTTCGTGCTCAGGTCCGTTGCGGTCACCTTATGTCCCAGTTGTGCAAACGATATCGCAAGGAACCCCGTACCTGTACCGATATCGGCGATCCTGAGGTTGTGTGCATTGGGGAAAAGGTCGTTCAGTCTTTCGGACACCCAACGGTTATGGAGCAGTTCTCCGTCCGTGTCCCTGTTCAAAGTGTCGGAACAGGAGTCCCAGAAGTCCAAGATCTCTCTTTGAATATCTTTTCCTGTATCGGGACCGTTCGGGTTTTCAGAGACCATGGTCATGTCACATGATATCCGTATATAGTGATATTCGACCGTTACGACCCTTACGGTATCGGCTTCGGCAATAATGTCATTCCTTCGTAGAAAGGTCTGAGACAATAGACAAAACCCTTTCAAAGTCCCAGGAAGGACTTAACGCCAGTACGTAGCTGTTAGAACGACTCGCGAACGGATACAGGGGTCTGGAAAGCCTTGTATGTACGTTCTATTTCAGAGACTGTTGGGATGGTGAGACCCGGAACCCTATCCGAGTTTTTCATCGGGATTCCTACAGGCTCTGTTCTCTTTAAATATCGCAAGATTGTGCATAGCTATGAATGAAACTCATTTCAATGGGCAACCAGGACTTCAAGGACATCCGTAATGAGGATGCGTTCTATGTCGATAAGACCGAACTGATAGAGGATGTCGTCACTTCTTCCAAAACCAAGGTCTTCCTGTTCACCCGTCCGAGAAGGTTCGGAAAATCCATGAACCTCTCGATGATCGATGCTTTCTTCAATATGGAATACGAAGGCAATACATGGTTCGACGGTCTCCATGTGGAGAAGTGTGAAGCATGTAAGGTACTGAAGAACAGGTTTCCCGTAATTTCTATCGATTTCAGGATTTCTAAAATGGAAGATAAAATCACCTTCCTTGGATTGTTCTCGGAAACAATTTCCAAAGTCTATAGGGATTTTCCATATCTGGAAAATTTATCCAAACTGAGTGCGGTCCAAAAGGAAATGTACTCCACGATAGTCAGACGTAAGGCTAACGAGGTCGAACTCATGAAATCGTTGGTCAATCTCTCGGAGTTTCTGTTCTGCCACCACGGTGTTCCAGTGATCATCCTGATCGATGAGTATGACAATCCCATGCAGAACTACCATGGTACTAGGATCGGGGACTATGTCCTCAATTTCGTACGTGAACTCATGGGCTCGGCTCTCAAAGGAAACTGGTATCTGAAACTCGCAGTAGTGACCGGAGTTCTACAGATGACTAATGATAACCTGTTCTCTGGTCTGAACAACCTCTATGTGAACAACATCTTCTCCAAGGATTCCGATGAGAGATACGGTTTCACATCTGCGGAAGTGAAACAGATATGCGAGGATTTCGGACATCCGGAAAAGTTCGATGAATGCAGG
>JAKSHW010000201.1 GCA_024399195.1 archaeon
TGTCATTATGCAGAATGAACGGCTGCAAAGAGAAATTGCTCGTTTCTCAAATCCGAATTAGGAAAGGCGTCCGCTACGTCGCTTGCTAAGCTCTGACGAGCAAGCTCCCAGCGAACGCTTTATTTGGGATAAGGCATACTCTTAGTGAACCGTACTTTTTACGTCAAGAGAAATCGAATGGAGGGCCGCCGACCCACTTGGATCGACGGAAAAAGTTTGTGATCAGTTGTATTGCTCCCCACCGACGTGCTTCGGATAGTACACGACGTTCAGAAGCCCGGTCTTGGGATGGGTCTCCACAGAAGCCTTGACCCCGTAGTACCTACGGATGTTCTCCTCGGTTATGACCTCTTCAGGGGTTCCTTCCGCGGCGATCTGCCCGTTGTACAGAAGATATATCCTATCGCAGTACTGCGCGGCAAGATTCAGATCGTGAAGTGCACAAAGCACCGTGACCCCTAGACTTTTAACGATATCCAAGACCTCTAGCTGATATTTGACGTCCAGATGGTTGGTAGGTTCATCGAGGACGAGACACGGTGTCTCCTGGGTCAAGGCCTTTGCAAGGATGATACGCTGCTGCTCTCCTCCGGACAGAGAAGAGAACTTGCGGTCTTTCATGTGGAGCATGTTGACCCTGTCCAAAGCCTTGTACGCGACCTGACGGTCTGCATCCGAGTCCATTTCCATAGACCTCTTGTGAGGCGTCCTCCCCATCATCACCACCTCTTCGACGACGAAATCGAAATTGTAGTAATTATGCTGTGAGACGACCGCCAACCTCTGGGCGCTTTCCCTCAGAGACATATTGTCAATGGATGTACCCCCGATCTCGATCACACCCCCTTCGAGTCCGAGGGTACGGTACACCGCCTTCAACAGGGTGGATTTACCGCTTCCGTTAGGGCCGATCAGTCCGACAAGTTCACCTTCGTCGACATGCAACGATGCCGTGTTCACGATTCTCTTCTTTCCGATGGACACACATGCGTCCGTGACATCTATCATCTCAGTCACCTCCTCCGAATCCGTATGCTTTCTTGATCATGATGTATGCGAACACGGGTGTTCCCACAATGGATGTGATGATACCGATAGGTATCTCCGAGGATGTGATGGAACGTGCGAATATGTCCGCCACGACCAAGAAAATTCCACCTATAAGGCATGCGATCGGCATGAGCTTCCAATGGTTCGTACCGACTATCGCACGTGCGATGTGGGGCACGATGAGTCCGACGAAACCGATAAGACCGCAGTTGCAGACCATTATCGAGATCAGTACGGCGTTCAGAAGGATGTATACCTTCCTCATGGTGGCCAGGTTTATTCCGAGGGTGGTCGCCGCCTCGTCCCCCATGAGCATGGCGTTCAACACCCTTATCTGGGTAAAGAAGAACACGAGACATACCACGAGAATGACCGCAGGAAGGATCAGGTTGTCGAAACCTTCTGTCGCAAGACCCCCCATCAACCAGAATGTAAGGCTTTTGATACCGCTGTCGCTGGGTGCGAGGTACACGATCAGATTGGAAAACGCACCGCAGACGGACGCTATGATCGTACCCGACAGGACCAGTTTGGTCGTGGTCATACGGCTTCCCATGGATGCCAGAGCGAACACCGCCACGGACGCACCGAGTGCTCCGATAAAAGCGCACAGGGCAACATCGAAATTTGCAAGCATACCAGTAAGGGCGCCTGCACCCATAAGGAAGGCGAACGTCGCACCGAGCGATGCACCTGAGGAGATACCGAGGATGTATGGATCTGCAAGAGGATTCTGGACCATCGCCTGCATAACCACTCCTGCCAGTGCAAGGGCGACACCGACGATAAGCCCCATGATGGCACGTGGTGCATATAGCTCCCACACGATGATGATATGGGTCTTTTTTATATCCCCGAAGCCACCCATCTCGATCCCGAAGATCTTGTAAACCAGGATCTTGATGACCTCGTCGAAAGGAATGGACACGGCCCCGATAAACACCGATACGACCGCCACGACGACCAGTACGACGAACAGTACTGCGATCAATCCGGCGGTCGATAACTTTCCGAGTTTCTTCATCATATCACTTCGAACATTTGGATAAAAGCGGGGCACGTGTTGCTGTAGACATGCCCCGGTTGTTTTATACAGAGACTTTCTTCACCTCGAAGACCTTCTCCGAGATCATCTCGCTGACGTATCCCTCCGCGACGAAGGTGGACCTCCCGGTTGCCCCGTCCCCGGTCGCCGGATCGTATCCGAGGAACCTACCGCCGTAAACGGTTATCTTGGAAGTCGACTTATCCTCGATGTTCAGGACGCATCCGTTGGAATAGGTCACGCTAGGAACCTTGGATGTGAACGTTCCGCCGTATATCTCCACGGAAGAACCGTCACGGGCGAGGATCGTCTCGCTGTCACCGAGATTGTTGTAACTTCCACCGTATATCCTCAGGACCGCATCGGAGGTTTTCGCGGCACCGGCGACGACGGAGTTCACGGTGTACCTGTTGATGACGTCCCCCCCACCTTTTATGGTGAGGTCTCCGAACACCTTGATACCCCAGGTGCTTACACATGTGATCGAGTGTCCGTTCAAGTCAAGAGTGGATACAGTACCTTCGGGAACATACAGGTCCCAGTTCCTGCTAAGGCTGATGTGTTTTTCAGTGAATACCATGTCCGATTCAAGGACGACGTCGGAACCCTTCTCCAAAGCGGAATACAGTTCGTCGCATGTGGCCACATGGGCCCTCAGGTCCACCTCGGGTTCCTTTTCAGGTTCCTTGTCGTGTCCGTCGTTCGAATCACTGCCGATTGCAGCAAAGACCGCAAACACCGCGATGACCGCCACAAGAACCGTCAATGCACCATACAAAAGACTGCTTTTCATAATGAATCACCTATATCGTCCCCTTCACCGAAGGTGGAACGGAGAAGGACGTAAGGCTTATCCTCGAACGTTATGACCTCGCTGTCTA
>JAKSHW010000202.1 GCA_024399195.1 archaeon
CTCCAGACCATGAGAGCCCTCGCCGACAACATCGCATGGATCCTGAAGTGCATCGAGGCCGGAAGGAAGGCGGGCGTGGAAAGGCCTGTACGCGAGCCCAGGGTCGCTACCCATTTCATAATGCCCAAGAAATGAAGGTGTTCCGGGCCCGGGGATACACCCGGACCTGAAATACCGTTTTTGGAAAAACCGTCCCGCCACAGAGGACTTGGAATGGTTCAGGAACAGAGGATGGCTATGAGCCTGTCCACCACCGAACCGTCCATGCTGAGGTATTCAGTGCAGTAGTCGTGTGCGGCGCTTCTTATGTCCACGCCGTCGACTTTCTTTCCAGACCAGTCCACAGGGAACTCCCCTCCGATAAGGTCTTTCCCGATCATGTCGTAGTTACAGATGTAGTAGATGTTCCTGCAGTAGGTTGATTCCACCACGACCTTGTACTCCTCCGAACCAGGGTCCACACCGTACAGGTTCACATAGGCGTTGGCGGCGGATGCTTTCATATCGGCCTCGCCTGCACCGCAGAGGGCCTGCAGCAGGGTCACGGTGAAACCGGTACGGTCCCTTCCGACGTTGCAATGTACCAGATACGGACCGTCGTTCTCCGTCATGCCCGTCAGGATGTCTTTCACGGCATCGGTGTTCGCGAAATACCTATAACCTATGTTGGTCGCGGTACTGTCCCCGTTCTCGAAGAGGTCTATGCAATAGCCTTCGGCGCCTCTGTCGATCTGCGCCCTGATGGCTTCGGGCGTCATGCTGAGGGTCACCACATATCCGATCCCCGCCTCTTCGGCGAGTCCGTTCACATAGGGGCGTCTCGCGTTGTCGGCCAGGAACGGATTGTAGGAACGGTACAGCCTGCCGTCGACGATATCGCCGCCTGTGACCCCGTAGAAGTTGGCGAACACCGCCCCGTCCCCTCCGTAATCGGCTATGTCGTTCGAATAGTCTGTCAGGAACCTGTCCAGCTTGGAGTAGTTGTCGTTGTGTCCCACGTGGGTGACAGTGACGGTGTTCCCGAGGTCGTTGGGGAGCACGTTGTCCCAGAACACCCCGGCCGCGAGATGACCGTCCTTCTCCGTGTTCAGATATGTGTCGAACATGAAGACCCCGAGGAACCCGTGGGTCAACGTGGCGCTGCGGACGACGGTCCCTTCGATCTCCACATCGAACGTGTCCCCCTCCGAATATCCTGCTTTCAGAAGGTCCTCGAGGGTGAGGTCGAAGACCGGGTTCGTATAGGAGTTCTGACCGATGGTCTCGCAGACGAAGACCTTCTGCTCTTGGTCCTGGTCCAGAAATACCGCGGTCCCTGCGACGACGTTCGCCAGGACCACGAGCGCGATGACGCTTGCGATTATCGTGCGTTTATCCTCGTTCATGCCGTTCATATCCGTGTTCGGGGATATAATGGCGTGTTACGTGCATCGTACGCAGACCTGTACACGGACACGGACGGACCGACACCTTCGGACACCGTATAGACGAAACGGTCCAATCGGGACTGAGATATACATGAATGCCCATCGATGTGCATGTTCGGTACTGACACATACGGGGAGGTGCGGGAACCGACCCGCTTACCCGTTCACATGATGGCGGGGGTCGTTGTTATGGCCCTCTTTGCACTGATCGTCCTGGCATCGGCCGTGTTCCTCGTGGAAGGGACGGAGGATGCACAGGCCGCGACCGTGACCAGCGGCCAATGCGGAGAAAACATACATTTCACCTTGGACAGCGATGGAACACTCACCATTTCCGGTACAGGGAATATGTATCAATATGGCACAGATGAAGATTCCGCCCCATGGTACAATTATAGGGAATCGATCAAACAACTGATTGTCGAAGAAGGTGTCACATCCATCGGAACATATGCGTTCAATGGCTGTTCTTATATGGAAATGGCATATATGCCATACATCGACCGCATCGGGACAGAAACCGAAAGTACATTGGGCAATTCGTTCAATGTGACGTTGTCGAGTGGAGAAACCAAATATTTCTATTTCGTTCCTTCAACAAACGGAAATGTGTACGTTAATTCGTCCAGTTCATACGATACCTACGGATACCTTTACGATAACTACAATAACCAGCTTACATACGATGACGATAGCGGATCTAACAACAACTTCAGCTATTCCTATTATGTATATGCAGGAGAGAAATACAGGATAGGCGTAAGATTCTACAGTTCAGATACTTCTGGGAGTTTAACCGTGAACGTATCGGGTGTCCCTGTAACGATCTACAATAGCCAAAACTACTCACCTTGTTTTTCAGAATGTGGCTCATTAAGACACGTCATCCTCCCGATAGATGTGACTATATATTCCCATAATGCGTTTTCAGGATGTAACAACCTTTCCGTCTATACTTTGACGAAAGAACGTGGCAACCAATCCGAAGGGTACAGGGATTATATGAACCTCCCCTGGAACAGATATCTGAACAACATGGAGAAGATCCATATAGATGAAGACGTCACAACAGTCGAGAACGTTCTGAACATGAACATACTCGACTATTACATCGGAAATACAATAACCAAATCCGCGCAAAACCTCGCTGGTTATTCCCTCATACGCTTGAATGGCAGTGTATACCGCGTATCGGAACAACCGACGGTTTCAATAGATGCGGTTGGCGCTGTCGTTACATGTCCTGACACACTGACGGCCAACACCAAAGTCACGTTCAACGTCGGAATTGCCGATGGGTACAGACAGGACAGCATGCTCGAGATATCGGTCTACAGCGAATACGGGAACATCGACTTCAGAAAAACCGGAACTGATTACTCTTTTACCGCACCATACTGCGATGTGACGATAAAGGTCACAGGGGCAGTTCCCGAGACCTACGGTATATTCCCCCATCTGGGAGAGGGACATTCGCTTTCGGTGTTCAACGGAAGGTCGATGCCGG
>JAKSHW010000203.1 GCA_024399195.1 archaeon
GCATGACGTTCGTATACGAGGTGGGAGACCACTGTCTCGTACGCTCCGTACATGTAGACGGAGACGGTGCGGACCTGACCGCCACCATAGTAAAGGGCTGATCGATCGGTCATTACCGGGCCGCACTTTTGAGGTACGGCCCGTAAATCGTTTTTATCAGGATTTCAGGACGAGCACTCCCTTACCGCCTTCGAACACGTGTCCTCTCAGACTTGCGGACGAGTTAGTCAAGGTCTTGGACCCGTCCTTGAACGTGTTTCCATAGAACGCATAGGTACCGAGGCTCTTCAGACCCGTTCCGAACTCGATATGTTTTATCTTCACATCAGAATAGAACGAATGGTACCCTATGGACTGCAGCGAATCGGGAAGGTACACGTTCGCCAATGCACGGTACTTCTGGAACGCGTAGTCACCGATATGGGTCACACCCTCGTCGATGACCAGGGTCCTGATGAACAGACGGTAGGTGTACCAGGGTGTCGACGAGGGCCCCTTGTAGTCCGCCATCGAACCCGTTCCCTCGAACCTGAGCACGTCGGCGTTCAGGTACCATTTCAGATCGCCTGAGGTTCCCTGGGTGCTGACCATGTACATGACGCCGTCGGAACCTGTGAACCTGCTTCCGGACAGGATGTTGGCATCGGCCTTCAACGAAGTTCCGTCCAGGAGTTTGAACGACAGGGACTCGAACGCCTCCCAACCCACATTGTTCAGGGCGGTTCCGAACTCTATCCCCTTCAAGGTGGAGACATATTGGAACGCATGCATGCGGATGCTCTTCAGAGTGGAAGGCAGTTCGACCTTCTCCAGGCTCGTGAACCTGCGGAAGGCGAGCTCGCCTATCGTGGTGATGCCTTCTCCTATGGTCACGGTCTTTATGAGCTCCTTCTCGTTGTACCAAGGGATGTCGGTGGGGTCCACACAGTCGGGTATTGCCCCTTTTCCTGTGATGGCCAGTGACTCGTCGTAACGGTCATAGACCCAATGGATCGTGCCCCAGTCGCCTTCGATGTAATAGAGGGACAGCTGTCCGTCCTTGCCCTTGTAGACCGAACCTGCGAGCTTCTCAGGCAGAATGGGTACCCTCGTACCGTTGGGGTACTGGAACGAGATGCCCTGCAACGCCTGGTATTTCACAGACCTGAGCGAGGTGCCGAAGTTGATGCTGTCGAGGTTCAGGTCCTCGTAGAAGGCGTATTTGCCGAGGGACACGAGCGAATCGGGCAGGGTCACGTTGTTCAGGTTCGCACAGTCGGAGAACGACCTCGATCCTATGGATGTCACACCTTCGTTGACCACGACGTCCCTGATGTACGACCTGTACTCGTGCCACGGGCGCTGGGAATTGTACTCGTAGTCGAGCATGGCACCTTTTCCGGATATCGTGAACACGTGCGTGTCGAAACGGAACACCCAAGAGATCATCGGTCCGGAATGTCCCGATACCTCGATGGTCGCATACAGCGAGAGGTCCTTGGTTATGGAGTTCTGAGGTGACCATACCTTGGTGTATTCGGAGTTGCTGAAGTACATGTACACGTCGGGTACGTTCTCCAGCCTCTGACCGTGGGGCACAAGGTACTTTCCCACGGTACCGTCGTTGTAGTTGACGGTCACCGTGTGGTATACTGAACAGTCGTATACGGCATCGAACACCCTGTCGCGGTCCGCCACCATTCCTTCGGTGTAACCGTCCCATCTGAGGAACGTGTAGTACTTTCCACCCTCGTTCTCCTTCACAGGGATGACGGACGGTGCGACGATGGTATCTCCGGGTTCCACCACACGTACGATGTCGTGGGTACCGGTGGCGAACACGATGACGCATACATCGCCGTCGAACACGGCATCGAACACCTTGTCCTCGTAGATCGTCATACCTTCCGTGTATCCGTTCCATCCGACGAAACGGTCGGTATCGGGCACAGGGGGATCTATGACACTTCCCTGCACATAGTGCTGGACCGCGTACACGAATCCCTTGGTCATGAAGGTCGCAGTCGCCTCCACCAGGACGTTACAGGTGGCTACGTATCCGTCCACTGTGGCGGTCACGACTGCCATACCGGGATGCTTCGCCACGACCTTTCCGTCCTCGACCGTACATACGGACGGATCGGACGTGTCCCACACCGCATAGAACGACGAGGGGTTCAACGTCAGGGTACGCACCATGCCCGTGTGCATCACGAGACCGTCCACATCGAAGGACAGACCGTCGGTGTCGCCGTAACCGTAAACCGAGACGGGGCAGGTGGCGTAATGGCCGCCGTCCAAGGTACTGACCGTTACAACGGCACTTCCTGCGGACCTGGCGGTCAGGACACCGTCCGAGACGTCCGCACAGGAAACGTCGGAGGACACCCATACGACATCTGTGAAGGAGGCATCGTCTGGAAGGATGTCCGCGGAAAGGACGACCTTCTCGCCCACTTTCATCAGTATGCCCTGCCCTTCCACGGACACGCCGGTGACGGATATTGCATCTTCCCTTACGACGATGGGGATGTCCAAGGTCATTCCACGGTAATGCACGGTGACGTTCCTGTCGGATGCCGTCAGAGGCCTGGAGGGGGTCACGGAACAATGTTCGAGGGTACGTTCCCCGTTGTCGAACACCGCATCGACCACCAATCCCGTCCCGTTGAAATACTCCCCTGCATAGTATTCCGTACGCCAGGGTTCAGAGACGAGATCCAATCCTACCGCGTTCCCGTCGACGATGACCGCGCCGATCACCCATATCAGGGAACCGATCTCCACCCCGAAGTCGCCATATATGTTCAACAGGGCACCGCCTGTGGACTCCGTCAGATCGGAATACACAGGACGCATCAGATGGGATGTGATCACGGAGACGCAGATCGAATCGGAGGTCAGGTT
>JAKSHW010000204.1 GCA_024399195.1 archaeon
CCTTTTTGAAAAAACAAGTGTAAAAAAGGTTCAGGAACGGTTGTTGCGTTTCTGTCTGCGGTGTTTTGTATCCTCGTTCTTCTTGATGGTGACTCCAGGAACACTGGTGCTGACGATGTATGCGGTTCCGCCATGTGCCTCGATGGCATCCGCGGTCTTTTCAGGCTGGTCGGTCAGTGCCACCATGCATCCTCCTCCACCGGAACCGGTGAGTTTCGCACCGTATGAAGTGGGCAGGGCTGCTTTTACAAGTTTGTCCAGTTCGGGACAGGATACTCCAAGGATAGACAACAGCTCATGGTCATAGGTCATAAGGGCACCGAGTTCGGTGATGTCGCGTTCCTTTATGGCCTTCATACCGTCCAATGTGACATCTCCCATCTCATCTATGATGTCCCTTGCGAACTTGCTTGAGTCCATGTAGTTCTTGACCTTTTCCACAAGAGGTCCTGTGGCCGCCCTGATCCCGGTGTTCCCGATGACGAACGTCATCTTGGGAACGTCTATGCGTGAAACGTCCCAGACCCTTTCGTTCTTTTCGATCCTCCACAGGAAGTCCTCGGGTTTGTAGGGGACGTTCAAGGCGATTCCTCCGCCGTTCACGGAAGCGGAGGTGTCCATAGGACTTCCCCTGCCCTGTGCGGCGTATTCGGCCTCGTATGCGTCTTTTGCGATGGATTCCTTGCTACAGGAAAGTCCGTTCAACGACCTTACCGCTCCCGCATATGCGGCGGAAAGTGCGGCGGAAGAACCAAGACCGGATCCGGAAGGCACTCTGCTCTCGATGCGTATGGAGAGGGGATTGCCTCCGTGGAGGTCTGAAAGGAATTTCATATGGGGGCTCATGGTGGACGGGGTCGCAGGGAGTCCGTTCACCATGAAACTGCTGCTCTCGGAGATATGCATGGTGAAACGCATATCCATCGCTAAGGCCAAGGCAGGCTTTCCATAGACGACTGAATGTTCGCCGAGGATGACGAATTTACCGGGAGCAGAGACAGTTACGCTCAAGTTCATTCCAATCCGTATTTTCTGACGGTTTCCCTGATCGCATCGGCGGGGTTCCTCCCGTTCAGGAGAGGCTGTGCGATGTCCCACCACAGGTCTTCCGCATTGGAAAGGGCCTGTACGTAGTCCTCGTCGCTCTTGAACTGTTCCCTGTCGATAGCCTGAAGGGCTTTTTTCTGCTCTTCGAACAGGTTGACCTTGAATTTGAAGTTGGTGAGGGCCACACCGATGAACATGTCGAAGTCGGACATCATGTCGGGGGCGGTCTCGGGGTGCTGGGAGTCTGCGAGCATGTCGAGGATGGCGGTGGCGGTCATTTTGAAAGCCATCTTGAGCTTGGCCTCGTCGTTGGGGAGGTTCATGGACTCGATCTGCCTTTTCAGGTTCTCGAACATGAGGTCGCTGAGGGCGCTGACCCTGTTGGGGTTCTTTCCGTAGACGTACTCGACTGCTTTTTCCTCTTCGCTCTGTTCTTCTTCCTGTCCGAAAAGCGCTGCGTTAGGTCCTAGGTCGGGGTTCATTTCTTTTCCTCCTTCAGTTTGTTGTAGACTTTTGCAAGGATGTCCATTCCTTTCTCGATGGTCTCCTCGCTTGCGGCATAGGAGAACCTGAGGTGGTGTTCGCCGAAGGTTCCGAAAGCGGAACCGGGGGTGCAGATGAGGCCTGCCTTCGCAAGTTCGTTTGCAAGGTCGGCGGAAGGTATGTCGAGGTCGTAGCCGGGGAACGCGTAGAAGGCACCTTTGGGGGCGTCCATGTGCATTCCTTCGATCTCGTTTATCCTTCTGGTGATGAGGTCCCTCCTTCTCTTGAAGGTTTCCCTGGCATTTTCCAGATAGGGATCGATGGTGGGAAGGGCCTTCAATACACCGTACATCGCAGGCATGTTGGGGCTTGCGCATACATGGTACTGTGCCTTGATAAGGGCGTCCATGGCATCTTTGCCGGCGATGGCGAACCCGAGCCTCCATCCGGTGACTGCCATCATCTTGGAGAACCCGCTTGCGACTATGGCCCTGTCGAGATAGGGCAGGAAGGAAGAGTGTTCTCCCTCGTATAGGAACGATTCGTACACCTCGTCGGAGAGGATCATGAACCCTTTCTCCTTTGCGAGTTCGGCGATGGCGTCGCGGTTCTCTTTGGTGAGTACACCCCCGGTGGGGTTGGAGGGGGTGTTGATGATGATCATCTTGGTCTTGTCGGTGATCCTGGATCTTATGAAATCGAGGTCGGGCTGGAAGTCCCCCTCAGTGAGCCTGTATTCTATGGGGATTCCGCCTGCGAGCTTCACATGGGGGGCGTATATGACGAAACCGGGGCTGGGGACGAAGACCTCGTCTCCGGGGTCGATGAACGCCTGGGTGATCTCGAGAAGTGCGGTGGAACCGCTGGGGGTCACGATGACGTTGTCGCCGGTGATGTCTCCACCGTACATGGAGAACCTCTTTGCGATGGCCTCTCTGAGCTCGGGGATACCTGCGGTGGCGGAATATTTGTTCTTACCGTTCTGTGCTGCCTCGCACATTCCGTCGATCGCATCCATAGGGGGTAGGAGGTCGGGTTCTCCGAGTCCGAGGTTGATTGATCCGGGTCCGGCAAGGTCGAACATCTTCCTGATCCCGGACATGGGAATCATCTGGAGCCTGTCAGACACTTTCATTCCGCTGTTCATGGTCGGAAATATACCAATGGTATAATAGGCATTATGGTTGGCACGCTCCATACCGCAATCGACGTCATTTGGGACGAATGGCGATCGGTTACCGATCGGAACAGAAAACGGGAGCATTCCCCCAACGTCTACCAAACAGGTGGGGAATGGCCATCCCGGAGGAGGGACGGCGTTTTGTCCA